>NZ_JAKVOI010000001.1:3000000-3300000 GCF_022482905.1 Clostridium sp. | reverse complement strand
CTACATAATGCTTCTACCTTCTGAACAACCGACATAAACGTAGCAGTAGCTATATTTATTTTCCTCATTCCATATGAAACACACTTTCTAAAATCATCATCGCTTATACCGGATCCTCCATGTAAAACAAGGGGGACATCAACTTCTTTATTGACATTTTCCAACACATCAAAATTCAAATTTGGTGAGCCTTTATAAACACCATGGGCATTCCCTATGCCGATTGCAAGTGCGTCAACATTCGTTTCTCTATAGAACTCACATGCCTCGCCTGTATCTGTATACATTGAGGATATATTTTCCGAACCATCTTCGCTGCCTCCAACTCTACCAATTTCAGCTTCTACTGAAGCACCGTATTTTTGAGCTTTTTTTATAACACTTTTAGTTAAATCAATATTTTTGTCCAGAGGATATCTGGAGCCATCTATCATAACAGAGGTAAATCCCAAATCAAGTGCCTCATCTATACAATTCATAGTCAAACCATGATCCAGATGCACTGCTATGGGAACTTTTGCTTTTTTAGCTGCAGCCATCATTACAGGACCTATCATATACAGCGGTGAATGCTTCAGCCTGCTTTCTGCAATCTGCAATATTATAGGTGATTTCAATTCTTCTGCAGCCTTGACGGCTCCTATTATCATTTCCATATTTGCAATACTAAAAGCACCTACCGCATACTTTCCACTTTCAGCTTCAGCCAGTAATTCTCTTAATCTCGTCAGTGCCATACCTTCACCTACTTCCATAGTCCTTTATATATTTCTATTATATTTTCCCTTTTGACTTCTCTTCTTGTGTTTTGAGGGCTTCCACTTTGAAGTGCATCTTCCGCCATCTTGTCCAAATTTCCAAGAAAAATATTTTTTTCAATTCCAAATTCTCGTAATGTCTGTACATTTAAACTTGTACAAAGATTTCTAACCGCCTGTATGAATGCCTCTCCTGCCTGTATATCACTCATATTTTCTTCATATACTCCGATTGTCTTGGCCAGATCACAAAATCTATCAGATGCACCAGGCAAAATAAACTCAAGACAATCTGTTAAAAGCATTGCATTTGATAATCCATGAGGTACATGAAACAATGCACCTATAGGCCTGCTCATACCATGTACTATGGTAACAGAGGAATTGTTAAATGCTACTCCCGCTTGAAGTGCAGCTATAGACATTTCTGTTCTTGCTTTGACATTTTCGCCATTATCATAAGCTTCCAGCAAATTGGCAAATATTTTTTTGACTGCAGATAGAGAAAATATTTCTGACATAGGTTGGACAAGTTTTGATGTATAGGACTCTATAGCATGTGTCAATGCATCCAAACCCGTAGAAGAAGTAACACTTTTTGGTGATGTAATTGTAAAAACAGGATCTATTACTGCAATATTTGGTATTAGATAAGATCCTTTTAATAACATTTTTATATTCCTTTTAGTATCCGTTATTATAGTAAACTGAGTTGCCTCCGATCCAGTTCCAGCTGTAGTTGGTATTGCGACCAGTGGAGGAGTTTCTCTTTCAATTACCTTTCCAAGATAATCATTTATCTCTCCTGAATTCGTTATCATGGCTCCTATAGCTTTCATTGTGTCAATAGGACTTCCACCACCCAGTGCTATTAAAAAATCACAGTTGTCATCTTTGTACTGCCTGATTCCATTATTGACCATAATATCTGTAGGTTCTCCATTGACTTCGTGATAAATGGAATAATTTACTCCCAACTTATCCAATAAATTAGTAACATTGTTTATGCTCTTCAATTTAATCATTACATCATCTGTAACTATAAGTGCCTTCTTACCTAACAGTTTTATATTTCCACCAGCTTTATTCAAAGATCCCTGACCTGTGAAAACATATCTTGGCATTAAAAATAAATTACTCAAAGCTTCACCTTCTTAATATTTTTTGATTATATATTTATTATATTATAATTATCTTTTGGTTATATATTATCACTTATACTATATATATGTCAATATATTTGCTTAACAATATTGTAATATTATTTTTTGCATATTTTTTGATTATATCATTGTAAATATTTGAATTCTTATATATAATTATATATAAGAACACAGTGAATATACTAATATAACTAAAACTTATAAATAATTGCAATCTATTATTTTATGATACGAACATATTAGTTGTATTTTAACGTGGGGAGGCAATTATGAAATTAAAAAGGATACAAAAAATAGAAGAATATATACTGGACAACAATACTGTAACATTGGATAAATTAGCTGATGTATTTAATGTTTCCAAAAATACAATTAGAAGAGATATAAATGAACTGGTTGAAAAGGGTACGATAAAGAAGGTATATGGAGGTGTATCAGTAAATTCAAATCCACTAGTTCCTTTTGATAAAAGGCAGATAAAGAATATCTATTCAAAATCTCTAATAGCTGAGGAAGCGGCTAAACTGATTGAAGATGGAGATATAATATTTGTAGACTCTGGAACAACTACATTGAATCTTGCAGATTTTCTTAAGGATAAAAAAAATATAACAATAATAACCAATAATCTCAACTTTATCAACAAATGCATCAAATATAATAATTTAAATATAATTTCTACAGGAGGCAGCCTAGTAAGAAAGACAAATTCACTTGTAGGTACGGATACGTTGAATATGATAAAAAAATATAATATAAATAAAGCCTTTATGGCTTCTACAGGAATATCTTTAGCAAGCGGCGTTACAAATGGTTCTCCACAGGAGTGTGAGATAAAAAAACTTGTAGTAAGTAAGAGCAACTTAGTATATGTATTGATAGATCATTCAAAATTTGGAATTTCTTCTTTAATGACTTACTGTTCAATGGAAGATATAGATTATCTGATAACCGATAAAAAACCACCAGAGGAATATATACAATTTATCAAAAGAAACAATGTGAATTTAATAATAGCACAAAATGATAAATGTCTATATGCACAGGGTTAGTTTTTCCTATATGCCATAGAAACAAATTGCCAATAGATTCATTTTACTGAAATCTATTGGCAATTCATTTTATCTAGTCTATGACAACAACAGGTTTTATCAGGTCCCGAGGTTTATTCTTCATTAGAAGAAGAGACTCCTCAATATGATCAAATCCATGATACACATGGGTAACTAATTTTGCCGGATCAAGGCGATTATATTTTACAAGGTCTATAAGTCTTTCCATTCTGAGCCTTCCTCCAGGACATAATCCTCCCTTAATGGTTTTATGTGCCATACCACATCCCCACTCTTCCCTTGGTATTTCGAGATTTCCGCTTCCATGATAATTTACATTCGATACTACTCCGCCCGGTTTAAGTATTTTTATTGCCTGAGCCAATGTATCAGTTCCTCCTCCTGCCATTATTATGCGGTCTACACCTTTTCCATCCGTAAGTTCAAATATTTGTTTGACTATGTCTCCGTTCTTATAATTTACAATATCGTTAACCCCATAAAACTTTGCAGCCTCAACACATACGGGTCTGCTGCCAACCCCTATTATCCTTCCTGCACCATGCAGTTTCGCACCGGCAATTGCCATAAGTCCTACCGCTCCAATTCCTATGACAACAACACTTGATCCCGTTTCAATATCAGCAAGTTCTGATCCATGAAATCCAGTTGTAACCATATCACTTATCATTACGGCAACTTCAACTGGAATTTCATCAGGTAAATATGCCAGATTCATATCAGCATCATTTACATGAAAATATTCTGCAAAAACTCCATCCTTAAAATTTGAAAATTTCCATCCGGCCAGCATTCCATTCGAATGTTGCGGAAATCCTCTTTGTACATCTATCGAACGCCAATCGGGAGTTATTGCAGGTACAACTACTTTATCTCCTACCTTAAAATCCTTGACTTCACTGCCTACCTCAACAACTTGCCCAACTGCCTCATGCCCTAATATCATGTCATTTCTTTCTCCAAGAGCTCCTTCAAATACAGTATGTATATCTGAAGTGCACGGCGATACAGCAAGTGGATGGATCAAGGCATCAAATGGTCCTATTTCCGGTTTCTTTTTTTCAATCCACCCCACCTTGTTTACTCCAATCATTGCAAAACCTTTCACAAATATTCCTCCTTATACAATTATTAAAAAGCAGATTAATATACCAGTTGTTATTAAATTAACACTTGATTACAATTTATTAGTAAGAGCAATATTCATGCCACATTATATGATCTCCCTCATATACTGAAACTCCGTTGTTTTTTGCAATTGGCTTATAATTAGCGTATAAAAAAACAACAGTTTTAAAAAGCAATCTGTTGTTTTTTTATACATTGTCCATTATTTATACAATTATATCATTACTGATAATCAACATAAATTTAAATCTTGATATCATATTTGTTTATTTTATTGTACAAAGTAGTTCTATTTATTCCAAGAATCTTAGACGCCCTGGATAAATTACCGCTGCATTTTTTTATGCAGTCTATAATAGCTACTTTCTCCCACTGGTTTAACGAGCACATGTTGTATTCATACTTTAATTTAGTATTTTCATAATTATTGTTTGAGATATGTTTATCAAAATCAAAGGATGTTTTTCCATTCATATTTACTATATTCTCAATACAATTTTCAAGTTCTCTAACATTTCCAGGCCAATCATAATTCAGCAATTTACTATATAAAGAGGGTTTTATACATGGTGTCTCTTTTTTTAATTTAGAAGATTTCAATTTCAGAAAATAATCTATAAGCAATTTTATATCTCCTTCTCGTTCCTTCAATGGTGGCACATGAATTGGTATAACACATAATCTATAATATAAATCTTCTCTGAAGTTTCCTTCCGCTATTTCCTCTTTTAAGTTTTTATTTGTAGCTGCAATTATTCTAACATTTATTTTTATATATCTGCTTCCACCTATTCTCATAATGCACCCCTCCTGTAAAACTCTAAGTAAATTAATCTGCATATCCAGAGGCATTTCACCTATTTCATCCAAAAATATAGTACCATTGTTTGCAAGTTCAAACTTACCGAGCTGTCCACCTTTTTTTGCTCCTGTAAAAGTTCCCTCTTCATATCCAAATAATTCACTCTCAATTAGATTCTTTGGTATGGCTCCACAATTTATCGCTATAAATCCATAATTTCTCCTTGAACTGTCATTATGAATAGCCTGGGCAATCAACTCCTTGCCAGTTCCGCTTTCTCCTTCTATTAAGACAGTGGATGGACTATCTGAAATACTCTTAGCATATCTTTTCATCCTTGTAACAGCACTGCTTTTGCCAATTATATCCGAAAAACTGTATTTTGCTCGCATACCAGTATACTTATTTACCATATTGTAAACCTTCTGTATATCCTTGAGCATTACGATTATAGAGAGTATTCTGTTATTTTTATCTTTTATTGGAGAAACATTTAAATTAAAATTTTTTTTATTTAAATACACGGTGTAGTCATTATTTTCATATTTATAATTATCCATCTGCTCATATATATGCTCCCAGTTTTCTATTAGATTTGATATATTGCTGCTTATTACAGAATCTTTATTCACTTGAAGCATTTTGCAGGCTACAACATTTATTGATTTTATCTTCCCATAAGAATCTACAGTCAGGATGCCCACATCCATCGAATTTATTATAGTATCAAGATATTGATATGCTTCAAACAATTTATTTTGGGACTTTTCCATCTCTATATAATTTTCTATTGATTTTACGGCAGCTACTACAAGTCCCAGTGTATGCGGATGCACCAATTGATACTTACCTGTTAAATTAAGACATCCAATCACATTTCCGTATTTATCATGTATAGTATCTGCAGAGCATGTCCAAATATGATATGCATTCAAATAATGCTGTTTCTCCGCCATCTGCATAGGTTGATCCATATATATGGATGTTCCAATCGCATTTGTACCTGTACTTTTTTCACTCATATCCGAGCCTTCTATCATCTTCATCTTTTTGGCTTCTTCTATCACATCTCTATCACCAATAGCTATCAATATAACTCCGTCCTTATCAGTAAGATCGAGGAAAAAGCCCGAACCTCTTAGAAAATCATATAATATTTCCATAAATGGCCTGGCAACTTTTATGACTTCATAATTTTTTTTACATAATCTTTGAAACTCCAAACCTTTCACGATTTTCAGCGGAAAAACCCTTCCCTTTGGAATTTTGTACTCGTTTTCACATCTTAAATGTGACTGTCTTATTATATTGCTAATCTCCGATAGATTAAACATGCCGCTTCCTCCAAAATAATATATTTAAACATATTATACCATTCTATAAAATCATCAAAATAAAAAATCAAGTTTCTTCAACAATTATATCAAAGAAACTTGATTTTCATATTTTATATTAATTTCACAATATCAAATTTTGGCAAGAGCCTGATCCAAATCGTATATAATATCATCAATATTCTCTACACCTATTGAGAGCCTTATAAGATCTGGAGTTATCCCGGCAGCTTTTTGCTGTTCTTCATTTAATTCTGCATGTGTTGTACTGGAAGGATGTATTACAAGAGATTTGGCATCTGCTACATTTGCAAGCAATGAAAATAATTTAACACTATTTATAAACTTCTTTCCTGCTTCAAGTCCTCCCTTTATTCCAAATGTGAATATAGAACCTGCTCCTTTTGGAAAATATTTTTTTGCCAGATCATGATACGGACTGCTTTCAAGTTCAGGATAGTTTACCCATGAAACCTTTGGATGCTTAGTTAAAAACTCAACTACTTTTCTTGTATTTTCTACATGTCTTTCAACCCTGAGTGAAAGTGATTCCAATCCTAAAAGGAAATAAAATGCACTTTGCGGGCTTAATGTTGCCCCTGTATTTCTAAGAAGCTGAACCCTGGCTTTTAAAGCAAAGGCAATTGGTCCCTGATCTGCGTAAACAAGACCGTTATAACTTTCATCAGGTGTAGTGAAGTCAGGGAATTTTCCACTTGCTGCCCAGTCAAATTTTCCTCCGTCTACTATAACTCCACCAATGGTTGTCCCATGGCCACCAATGAATTTTGTTGCTGAATGTACAACTACATCTGCACCATATTCTATTGGTCTTACAAGATATGGAGTACCAAAAGTATTATCTATTATAAGAGGTATTTTGTTTTCATGTGCTATATTTGCTACAGCTTCTATATCCAATACATTAATCTTTGGATTTCCTAATGTCTCGGCATAAACTGCCTTTGTTCTGTCTGTAATAGCCTTTCTAATATTTTCAGGATCATCAGGATCTACAAACGTTACGTCAATTCCTAATTTCTTTAATGTTACTGAAAACAATTCATATGTGCCCCCATAAAGAGTGCTTGCTGAAACTATATTATCCCCTGAATTTGCCACATTTAGTATTGAATATAATATTGCTGAAAGTCCTGATGAAGTTGCAAGTCCTGCACTTCCACCTTCAAGTGCTGCTACTCTCTGTTCAAATACATCCTGTGTTGGATTCATTATTCTGGCATAAACATTTCCTGGTTTTTTAAGTTGGAAAAAGTCTGCTGCTTCATCTGCATCTTTAAAAACAAAAGACGTAGTCTGATAAATTGGAACAGCTCTTGCTCCCGTTGTTGGGTCTGGTACTTGTCCTGCATGTACCTGTAATGTTTCAAATCCTAATTTTCTCTCTTCACTCATTTTTATCGCTCCTAACATTTATATATTAAAATTTTTTACAATAACAATTTATTACTTTAATTATCTGCAACAGCAATTGCACGTTATCTTCACTATAATCACATCCAATCTAAAATTTAATATTTTATTATGTCATTCCTTTAAAAACTAAAAAAACTTCTTACAGAGAAACTGTAAGAAGTCAAAATTCTTAGTATCTCTCATCTCTCAGGTTTTACCTGCTGGAATTAGCACCGTTGAACAAAATTCATTCAGGTTGCCGGGCATCATAGGGCCAGTCCCTCTGCCTCTCTTGATAAGAAGTTAAATATTCAATTGATTTACATATACTATATAATCTTTTAATAAACTTGTCAATACCTAAAATCGAAAATTTTCATAATTATTTATCATATCAATTCTTTCTTTGTGTCTGCCTCCTTAAAACTTAGCATTATACCATTCATCAAATAACATTACGGCAAGTCCATCTCCAATAACTCTTCCACCCATACATATTACATAGAAACATTGTGCATTTTAGTATATCTCGCTGAAAAAACGTTTTCTACCAAAGCTGCATTTATTCATACAAACCAACTCCTACAAAATAAGCTATTATAACAGATAGAGGTCCTGTTACAACTCTTGAGAATAGAACTGCCGGAACCCCCACTTCCACTGTTTCAGGTTCCGCTTCTGCAAGGCTCAATCCAACAGGTATGAAATCACATCCTACCTGTGCATCTATTGCAAACAATGCTGGAAGTGCAAAATGCGGTGGTATATGTCCTTTGCCTATTTCCGTTCCTACAAGAACTCCCACTACCTGAGCCACAACTGCTCCAGGTCCGAGTATAGGTGAAAGTATGGGCAGTGTACAGATAATTGACACTATGATCAGCCCTACAAGAGAACCTGCTGCCGGTGAGATTGCCTTTGCAATAATATTTCCTATACCTGTCTTGTTTATAATTCCAATTATCATACATACGAAAGCCATGAATGGAAGTATGTTTTTTATTATTGAATCAATCGTCTCTCTTCCTGCTTCATAGAACTTTCCTATTACATCTCCAACACCTTTCCCAAGCCTTACTATAAAATTCTCTTTCTTCTTTGGTGCCGCTTCAACAGCTGCCGCCACACTTTTCTTTGCCTTATCATCAGGAATATTTGTTTTTGCTTTTTCCACTTCTGGAGCTGATGATACCGGTGAATTGCCCTCATGGATGGAAATACAGGATTCATTTACATCAGATACATACAGCTGCTCCGTCATAAATTTTGCAAGAGGACCTGACTGTCCAACAGATTTTACATTTATAGTAAGTATACCTTTTTTTGGATAAACTCCGCATCTTGCAGTACCTCCACAATCTATGACAACTGCAGCTATCTCCGCATCAGGAACTCCAGTAGCAAATCCATTTACCAGTTCTGCATTGGTCATTTGGGCAAGCTTATATGCTACAGGATGCATGTCCTGTCCCGTTACACATACAATTTTATTCCTTTTTCCTTCCGGTTTTATATAGAGAGGTCCTCCCCAGCCACTTCTTCCTTTTTCAACTTTTACTGTATTATACATGATAACCCTCCTATTTTTATGGATTCATACAATTTTATTAATTTCATGCCAGCTCAGCCTTTTCTCTTTCTTTCTTATTGAGAAGGTAGAATGTAATTCTCTCTGTAAGTATGCCCTTGATCAATATAACTATAATGCCGGCTAGAAAATACCTCACTGCAAGTTCACCTACAGGCAGTCCAAGTTTTGTTATTCCCTGTGCTATACCCATGTATACAAACAATTCGGCAGGATTTGCATGCGGAAATAGTCCTGTAATTGCATGGCAGAAAGAAATAGTTGAATCATAATAAGCAGGTTTGTACTTTTCATCTAAAAATTGTCCAAAAGTCTGCGCCATAGGATTTGTCAAAAAGAAAGTAGCTATAATAGGGAATATCGTGTATCTTGTTATGAGATATTTGGATGAAGCTTTTGCCAAATTGTTGACTTTTTCTTCACCTATTATTTTGATGAGAGAGTTGACAGCTGTGATGAGTACAACTAGTGTTGGCAATATTCCGGTAACCATCCCGGTAAAGCTTTTTCCTCCTTCTTGAAACAGTCCTATAAATCCCTGCGCAGCATTTGCTAAAGTAGTTAACATAATTCAAACCCCCAATTCTTTTTTATATATAATGAATATTAATCCATCATTATCATTTAATTCAGAATATTTTTTCTAAAGTGTCTTTTAAATCTTTTAATGAATTAAATATTAATCTTGGCTGTATGTCAGAATCCTTTAAATCCTCTAGTTTGGTCTCTCCTGTCAATACAAGAATACTTATCAGATCATTTCCTCTAGCAATTGCAATATCTGTATATAATCTATCTCCTATCATCGCTATTTCGCTTTCCCTCAAACCTGTATAATTCAATATATACTCTAGAGTATGATGTGTTGGTTTTCCGAAAAATTCCGGTAAAACTCCCGTTGATGCTGTAATCATCTTGCAAATTGAACCACAATCCGGTATAAAGCCATTTTCAGTTGGACAATTGAAATCTGGATTTACTCCTAAAAATATTGCTCCATTTCTTATAAAATCACACGCTTTTGAAACATTTTCATAACATAAGGATGTATCAAACCCTACTGCTACAACATCAGCATCTTTTTCCACGATATTGATTCCTGCTTTTATAAAATCTTCTTTCAAGTATTTGTTGCCTAAAACAAATACTTTTTTATTGGGTAACGTTTTCTTTATATACTGTATAATAACATGGTTAGAAATAAGCATCATATCTTCTGTTATCGGATAACCCATTTTTGTAATTTTATCAACATAAATCTGTGCGTTTTTAGATGAATTGTTGGTAAAAAATTTAAACTTGATATTATATTTTTGGAGAGTTCTAAAAAATTCTATAGAACCCTCTAAAATTTTATCTCCCAAATAAACAGTACCATCTAAATCCATAACATAACACTTGACATTTTCAAGTATCTTTTTCACTTCATCTTTATTCTTAAATGCAGACTCTCTTTTGCTTAAATCATACATATTATTTCTCCTCTTTTAAATAATTCATAATCTCGTGTGCAAATTTCTCCAGCAGTCCAAAATCTCCTAAAAGCTGTAAAACAGTATACCTTATTCTAACTTCCTTTGCCATTAACACACTGTTAAAAACTATTTTGTCACTTATACCTACTTCATTAGGTAATGCAGGTGCACCTGCTCTCCTTAAAATTGACTTTATTTCCTCGGAGGAAGGTGTGTCTTTCATACTTTCTATAACTTCATCAAGTTTTTTTCTTATTACACCAACTCTTTTCAATCTTGTCGCAGTAGAGTTTGTCCCTTCTTTTTTACTTACAGCTATAATTTCCGGAGCAGCTTTTTCATATAATTTAGTAACTTCTGATTCCCATTCCTTTTCATCAAAAGAACCTATGTTATCTACAGCTTTATCAAAATTCAATTTTTCCTCTTCTAATAATTCTCTTAATTTTGTAATTAAAACTGTAGAAATTCCCACTTTTGTTCCATGAAATAAGGCCTTTTTTCCCTGGAATAGAAACATCAATTCCCAATAATGCGACATATGATGTTCGGCTCCAGAAGCCGGTCTTGAATTACCTATATAGCTCATGGCAATTCCTGTAAGCAGCAAACTTTCCATTAAATTCTTTATTGCACTGTCTTCTCTCTTTTTTATTCCATCTGTACTTCCAACACATTTATTCAATGAATCTTTTACCATCTTTACAACAACATCACAATAGTATTCATCATTTACTATTTTGCTTAATTTCCAATCACACAGAGCAGAATATTTCCCTATTATGTCTCCAAAACCGGCCAGAATCATATCCATAGGGGCTTCTTTTAAAATGTCTATATCTCCAACAACAGCTTTCGGAGGTTGCGATACAAATGTACTTTTAAGATCATCTACTATAAGTGAAGAACCATCTGATATAAATCCATCCATTGAAGGTGCTGTAGCTACAATAATACAATCAATACCAAGCCTGTAACTTACAAATTTGGATAGATCATTTAATACTCCTGAACCTACTGCAAGAATTAAATCCATACCTTTCTCAACCTTGGTAAAAAGACTGCCTATGGCATTTTCATCCGGAACCAGCAATTCATCCTTCTTCGTTCTATATATGAATCTTTTATAATTTATTTTCTCTTGATCCAAAATAGTTTCTACATTTTTCCCTGCAACTTTATAAGTATTAGTATCTGCTATCATCAATATATTTTTAAATTCTAATTTTTTTAATAAATCAGGTATTTTCTTAATAGCACTATTTTCAATTATCATACTTTTTACATTACATTCATGATTTTTTCCACATTCACATTCTAGTTTTCCACCTAGAAGATCATCAATTGTTAAGTTTTTAATGTTATTTACGCTTAATTTCATATCTAACACCCCTTTTTGATATTCACAACATGTCCATTTGCATAGATTCTGATTTTGTTAAGCTAAATTTTATACTATTTTATTGTTTGCTTACTTTTTTACTCCTTTCTATATGAGTTTTGTCTACTTACCTTTTATTTAATAATACTAACATATCATATTTTATTCAAATTGATTGTTTATTTCTTTTCTTAAATATTGTATACCTTTTCTTAAATATGCTCTCAATTTCTTTTATTTTTACTATTTATCGTTTTTTTTCGTATTGCTAAGGAGTGTACTAACTACTATACAAATGCAATAATATCACCAACGTTTACATCAGGAGAAGATGAACCCTTCAATGCAATTTGACCTGGTAAGTCAACTTCTTCATCTTCTGAAAACTTAAGTGTACAATGTCCCATTTCCTTCAAGGTATGTATGGCTTCATCACCTATTGAAGTTATTATATAAGTTTGATTTCCTAATATAAGTTTATCCCCAACAGCTATATTTTCTTTAAAGTTTTCAATAGTATGCAATATAGAAATTTCGGCCAATTCAGCTGGAGCATTATCATTAAAAATAACAAGACTATTACATGCTTCAAATAATTCAAACGCAGAATCCCCTATACCAGTAACTTTAGCTTTATATTTCACAAAACATTCCTCCTAAAATATTTAAACTTAATCCATAATTATTAAAACCTTTTCATAAATATAAAAACTTATTTTATATTTTCAATTTCATTAATATTGCTGCTTTTTTTCGATAATACATCTTCTATTCGTTCAATTGCATCTAAAAAAGCTTTATTTCTTTTTTGTAAAATCACTTTATTCTTTAACTCTAAAATATCTTGTCCTTCAATTCCATCAATTACTTTAAACCTTGCAAAAATAGTATAACCTCTCATTTGCTCGCCTTCAATAATCCTACCTTTGTTGTCACTCACAAGTATTACTATAGTTCCAGCCTTTATTCTACCTTTCTTGACTCCTATTCCTATTATTCCCTTCCCTCGAAGTTTTCTAACAACGTCCCTATAACTTTTGGCTTGGAAGTGTGCCATAAAAGTCTGTATTAACATCAAGCCTATAATTATACAAATAAACTTAAACATAATTTATCCCCCCTTTATAGAAAATCTACTTATATTTAAATTCTTATGACTTTTATTTAATAATACATTCTTTTTATTTAATATACAAACCTAGTATATTAAATTATTAAATGATTAATTCCACTTCAAATTGTTTTTTCTTTTATTTTCTTTTATTTTCTTTTTATTGTATTTCGTCTTCTTTTTTATAATAGAATAATTTATAATACTAATAAATAAAACTTTAATAGTATATTTTCATATTGTATTTTCATAAATAATCTTTGCAGTACTGTAGTCAGTAATCAGTACATCTAAAAAATTGCCCTTTAGCGCTCCCTTAATAGCTTGAACTTTATCATTTCCGCATGCAACTCCTATGACAGTTTTAATATTTCTAATATCCTCCAATGTAATTCCTACAACTCGTTTATTAAATTGAAAGTTTTTAAATTCACCATTTATATTATAAAATTGCAGGCATATATCTCCTACTGCCCCTTCTTTTTTAAATTTTCTTATATCTTCTATATCAAAATATCCGCTTTTCATCATAGTAGACCTTTTTATTACTGGAGAACCAATTCCAACAACTGCAATATCCACACTTTTTCCTATCATCAATATTTCATTTATACTCTTCTCTTTTATGAAATTATCCCTTATATCAGCATTTGATACCACTGCAGGGACATGCAGCAATTTAAATTCACCATTATATGCCCTAGCCAGGTCCATAACTATCTGATTAGGGTGGATATCAATTTGAATCTGTCCGATTCCTCCTACAAGAGGTATAAATTGTAACTGCAATCTTTGATTTTGAGTAATGTATTTTGAAATGTTTTTTATTGTTGTTCCCATTGAGACACCTATTTTATTATCTTTTTTTACAATACGCTGCAAGTATTGTGCAGCAGCTTTGGCAGCAACTTTTTTTTGTATATTCTCATCATCATTATCATCAACTATAATAGTTTCCCTGATATTATACTTTTTTTCTATATCTCTCTCTAAATCTTCATAATTATTTTTTAAAGGATTTAATATTTCAATTTTTACTATTCCCTGCTTTCTACCTTCATCAAGCAATCTGGATACTGTAGGTCTTGAAATTCCTAGATTTTTACTTATTTCATCCTGAGTCAGTGAATCCTCATAATATAATTTACAGCATTTAATTATTAAACTTGTTGTACCTACAATTTTTCTCATAATAGCACTCAATCTCCTCTCAATATTATCATTTTTCACAAGTTGAACATTTGATAACATATTGAATTATACCATCAAAGAAACCAGGCCACAACAATTTAATTACTTTAAAACTTATTAATTATAAAATACAAATAATTTGGTTTTAAAAACATCACAATCAAAACCAAATTATTTGTATAATTTATCTTAAATTCTACTAAAAGATCTTATCCTGCATCTTTCTTAACTGCATAAGTGTTGTTTCTCTCTTGAATTCAACCATGTCATAAGTAATAATATCACCCTTTTTAACATCTTTGGTCAATACAGTATCAGTATTTATCAATCCTACGGGTATGGCCCCCAGCTTACTGGCTATATCGGCTTTTTCAATTGTCCCATAAACGGTATAGCCACCAATTCCATCTAATTTTTCCCCTGCTTTCAGATCTTTCTTTGCAACAGTTACTACTTCCGATACAAGACCAGCCAATGGAGCTATGGTAGCCTGATGATCCAATACTGCTTTTGCTGCTGATAAAGGAGTTTCCAGGCTGCATAAATGATATGGTCTATAAAGTATATAATTTGGTCCTTTTCCCATACTCAAATACTCCATTTCATTTCTTACTTCAGGTAATTTACTTGTCACAATCAAGAACACTCCAGGTGCTATTCCATCGACATACTCAACAACACCATATTTATTTAGTACTCCACCTTCTTCTTTCAGGCTCAGTATCTTAGGTAAATCATTTACTTGTCCACTTATTCCATGTGCTCCCCTTATATCAGGAACACAGCCTGTTGAATTTGACATCAGTGCCATTTCAACCATAGTCTTGCTTCCTTCCTTAAACGCTGCAAGCATATGCGGACTAACACCTCTTCTCACTGCTTCCTCTTTTACAGTATCAGGATTGCAGTCAAGATCAACCTTGTTATTTTTGCCTTTTCCTACAACTCTGACTTCAAATCCAGCAGCTATGGCAAAATCATAGAGCTCCTTGACTGCTCCCGGCTCATCTCCTGCTGCTCCCGTAAATACTACTCCTGCATTATCTGCAAATTTTTTCAGTATAGGCCCCACTACTGCATCCGTTTCGGCATTGAGCATCACAATATGTTTCTTATTCAATATGGTATCCAGTGCTATTTCAGCACCAACTTCAGTTATACCTGTTGCTTCTATGACAGCTTGAATAACCTTGGATTGTGTTGCAAAATGACTATCTGATGCAGCAACATATTTCTTTTTTTTCATCCATTCATCTGCCTCTTCTTGATTTGTCGCAATCAAAATATCCTTTTCAGGTATCCCTGCATTCAGGAACGCTTTTTTTGCATTATCAAGATTTATGTCAACTACAATTGAAGGAGTCATTCCTTTCATGAGTATCATCTGGCTTGTCATACCTCTTCCCATCTGTCCTGCTCCTATAATGGCAGTATATATAGCTTGTCCTCTTTTTTCTAAGTCTTCCAGCTTATAATTTAATCCCAGCATATTTTCAACCTCCATAATTTAAAATTAAGTCAAAAAAGTACGCGTAAATATTTAATGCGGCGCCAAATAAAAATTTACTTTTACTACTTTTACATGTGTTCTATATGTTTATTTATGTTCAAAACGATTATATGCATTTTTATTTTATAAGTCAATAGTCTATAGAGTACTATTTTTTAGCTGCTGCCAAAGACAAAATTTATTTATTGACAAACTATCATCTCAATGATACTATAATGTCAAAATTAATTTTACATAAATCATTGTAATGAACATATGTAAAAGTAATATTAAATACCTTAACTTTTACATGTTACAACAAAATAAAATTTGAGGAGAGATTTCAATGTTACTAGACATTCAAAGAAAAAAGGTCATAGAAATTGCATTAGAAGTCCAAAGGCAAAAACTTGTAGCATTAACTTTCGGTAATTTTAGCCTTAGGGATAATAAAACCGGTTATATTTGTGTCACCCCCAGCGGAATGAAATATGAAGAATTACTCCCAGAAGACATTGTTGTAGTAGATGAAAATTGCAACATCATAGATGGGAAAAGGAAACCTTCTATTGAAGCTGGAATGCACTGTGCAGTTTACAGAAGAAGATCTGATGTCAGCGGAGTCGTACACACACATTCTCCATGGGCTACAGCCTGGGCCTGCTGCAATCAGGAAATTCCATGTCTGCTTGCAGAATTAGCTGGATTAGTAGGGGGACCTGTAAGATGTGCTCCTTACAGACCTATGGGCAGCAAAGAACTTGCTGAAGTTACAGCTGAATCATTAAAAAATGATGATGCCATACTCATGGAAAAACACGGAGCCTTATCAGTAGGAACAAATATAGATATAGCACTAAATAATGCGATAGTTATTGAGGAGGCTGCTAAAATAGCCATTGGTGCAAAAATAATAGGCACTCTTTCTCCTCTGCCCGAACAAGTCTGCAAAGAAGCAAGACAGTCTATTATCGAAAAGTATGGACAATAAAATAAGTTTATATAAAACTAGGAGGAATAAGCATGAAAGGAAAAATGAAAGCACAGATGTTCTATGCACCAGGAGATGTAAGATTTGAAGAGGTGGACATACCTACACCCGGCGACAGCGAGATACTTGTAAAAGTCAAAGCTGCCCTGACCTGTGGTACCGATCTCAAGACCTATAGAAGAGGACATCCCACTATAGTTACAAAAACACCTTCAACCTTTGGACATGAATTCGCAGGTGATGTTGTCGAGGCCGGTAAAAACGTTACCGGATTCAAGCTTGGCGACAGAGTTGTAGGCGCCAATACAGCTCCCTGCTACCATTGTTATTTCTGCAAAAGAGGAATGTTCAGCCTATGTGAAGACCTTCAGTATTTAAATGGAGCTTTTTCAGAATACGTTGTGGTTCCCGAGAGAATACTCAATTACAACTACTACAAGATTCCCGAGGGGCTTGATTATAGGGAGGCCGCCCTTGTAGAACCGCTCGGATGTGCCGTCCATGGTATAGACAGAACCCCGATAAAAGTTGGTGAAACCGTGGCAGTAATAGGTGCCGGTCCAATAGGCCTCATGTTTGTAAAGCTTGCCACTTTGAAAGGTGCAAGGGTAATTTCCGTGGATCTGTCAGATTACAGGCTTGAACAGGCGAAGAAATTTGGGGCTGTATACACGGTAAATGCATCCTCACCGGAACATATAGAAAAAGTAAGAAAACTCTCACAGGAAGGAAAAGGTGTGGACGTTGCAATTGAGGCTACAGGTTTCCCACAAGCATGGGAAAATGCAATAAACATGATAAGACCCCGGGGACTTGTACTGGCCTTCGGCGGAACTAAAAAGGGATCACAGATAACAATTGACTGCCAGAAATTCCACTACGAGGAAATACAGATAAAGGCAGTATATCACCATACACCATATCATATACAGCAGGCCCTGCACCTTCTTGCAACCAAGGAGATTGACGGCAGCATGTTTATAACGGGAGAATATCCTCTTTCAAAAACCATAGATGCACTTGAGAGCATTGGAAGGCAGGAAGGCATTAAATATGCCATATTGCCTGAACTCGACAGGTAGTTCTGTAACTTTATATCTTCATACCAGCCAAACTTCAATATAGAAAGAAGATGATTTCCATTGAAGGCTCTAGTTAAAACATCTCCAGAAGCGCAAAATACCGAATTGAGGGAATTGCCAATACCAAAAGCAGGATATAAACAAGTAGTAATAAAGGTCATGGCTGCAGGAATATGTGGTACGGATATAAGATTCTATAAAACCGATGAAGGAAAAACAAAACTCAAGACACCTGTAGTGATAGGGCATGAAGGAAGTGGGATCATATCAGAAATTGGTGAAGGTGTATCAGATCTAAAAGTAGGTGATCATGTTGTAACTGAGACCACATTTACACATTGCGGGAAATGTGAATATTGTATAGAAGGCTATTACAATTTATGCATAAATAGAACAAGTCTCGGATCAAAGGTGAATGGTTTTTTTGCAGAATATGTAGTATGTGACTCAAATAGAATACACAAGCTTCCTGACAATGTTTCTTTTGAAGAAGGTGCAATGGTGGAACCAATAAGTTGTTGTGTGCATGGTGTATTTGAAAGATCAAGCATAAAGCCTGGTGATACCTGTGTTGTTTCAGGTCCTGGACCTATTGGAATTATAACTGCACAGCTTGTCAAAATTGCAGGTGCAAGAGTCATTTTAATAGGAACAGCACACAGCAAAAAAAGGCTCGAACTTGCTAAGAAGATGGGAATAAAAGATATACTTATAGTCGGACAGGATAACATCGGGAAGCACATATATAATCTAACTGATGGACTTGGTGCCGATATAGTTTTTGAATGTTCAGGGTCCAACTCAGCATTAGATACCGCTTTTGATATAGTAAAAAAGCTAGGACAAATAGTCCTTGTATCTGCCCCTTCCAAAGCTACTATAAATTTATGGGATGAGCTGCTTCTTAAAGAACTTGATTTAATAAGCTTTATCTCATCCAAGCCCACATCCTGGAATACAGCTATAAAATTACTCCAACAAAAAAAATTGAATGTAGAAGATCTTATATCCCATAAGTTTCCTTTAAACAGATGGGAAGAAGCTTTTAAGTTAAGTATGTCCAAGGAAGCCAACAAAATAATACTTTATCCAAATAAGTAATCAACTAAAAATAGAGTGCAAGTTAACTTGTACTCTATTTTTATAAATTAAATTATAGGATATCAAGTGCCTGCTCAATATCTTCTATTATGTCATCAACATCTTCTATTCCCACAGATAATCTAAGCAAATCATCATATACTCCCATTTGTATTTTTTCTTTCTCGGTATTATTTGAACATATTGTGGAAGATGGATGAATTATTATGGACTTTGTATCTCCTATATTCGTAAGATTCAATACAAGTTTTAAGCTGTTTAAGAAATTAAATGCTTTTTCCTTGCTTCCCAATCTGAACGTCAAAATTCCTCCAGCTTCATTTTTATAATACTTTTTAACTAAGTTATTGTATTTTGAAGTTTCAAGTCCTGGATAGTTTACTTCAACTATTTTTTTATTGTCGGCTAGATATCGGGCAATAGTCAAAGCATTCCTGCAGTGCTCTCTCATTCTTAGAGACAAAGTCTCCAATCCCGTGAGATTTAAAAATGAACTCATTGGCGATAAAGCTGCCCCTATATCTCTACCTATTGTATCCTTAAGCTTGGCCGTAAATGCCATCTTGCCGTATTTTTTTACATATGACTTGAAATTGTCATATTTGGGATTAGAATACTTGCTGCTCCCTCCATCTATTATAATTCCTCCTATGGAATTTGATGTACCATTTATATATTTGGATGTAGAATGTATGACTATATCAACTCCATATTTCAGAGGTTTTATAAGGTATGGTGTAGTCATTGTAGAATCTGCAATCAAAATAATATCGTTGTCCCTGCAAATTTTTGAAACAGATTCTATATCAAGGACATCAAGTTTTGGATTGCCTATGGTTTCCGTAAACACCAGCTTTGTATTTTCAGTTATTGCATTATTTAAAGAAATTTCATCCATATTATCAAGAAACTTTACCTTTATTCCAAAAGATTTGAGATTTCTTATCAAGGTATACGTTCCGCCATAAAGACCGGTTGAAGCAATTATTTCATCTCCCGGCTGCAATACATTCATTATGGCAAGATAGATAGCACTCATGCCAGATGCTGCCGAGGTAGCAACGACACCTTCTTCTACACTGGCCATTCTTCTTTCAAAAGAAGTAGTAGTAGGATTTGATATTCTGGTATAAGCATACCCCATATTTCTGCCACTAAATATATTTTCAAGCTCTTCCGCACTACTGTGGGCATAGGCATTTGAAAGATATACAGGAACGTTGGTGGCTCCCGTTCCATCTATATTTAAATTTCCATGTATGAGTTTGGTATTAAACTTCATAATTACCCCCTACTACTTCTTTTCTACAACGAGTAAATTGTATCCATCATAATTTGTATCTATCGAAATTATCTTATGTCCTTCTTTCTTTACACTTTGAGGAACATTGCTTATCGGTTCCCCGTCATCAAGGTAAAATCCTCTTGTTTCTCCTGACTTGATTTTGGAAAGTTCAATTTTTACCTTTACAAAATTTATAGGACATTTTACTCCCCTGAAATCAATTATCTTATAACCTTTTTCACCATCATTTTTGTTTTCATCCTTCAGCTGAACACTCTCTTCTTTGGGAAGAGTTATATCCAATTTGCCATTTAAGGACTCATACATTGCCTTGACTTTATTATACAGATATTCCACCTCCGGCAGTTTATCGTGTAAATTGTCCAGGTCACCCATCTTGTAATCTATAAGACTCTGGAACAATTCCTTTATGGAAGCTTTCAAGTATCCTTCATCTACAAAATTCTTTATGAACTGCTCAAATATTTCTCTGTCCTTGTTAGTATCTACACCTCTTAAAACCAGAAGAGTTCGTGCTGAAGATACCGCTGAAGAGTACAAATCCAAGTTCTTGTTCGTTTTTCTGTATTTTTCAAGATAATCTCCTGCATTGGAAAGATCAAGTCTTATAACATCCATGACACCGCTGCTGCATTCTCCCGGACCACGTCCTTTTAAGGAAAATCTCTCACAAGAACCAAAGTCAAAATAGATGTCAATTTCGTTGATAAACTCATCTATATTAGTATATTTGCCTATAAGTTCCTTTATATCTGATGCTTTGCCGTTTAAAAACTTATAAAAATCCTCATATCCAGAGTTCACCTTTAAACCTGCAAGTTCATAGAGGAAATCCGGAATTTTTTTGGCCGGAATATCTCCATAGTCTTCACCCATTCTGGCTGAATTTGATCCAACCTTTCCTCCAAGTGATACTGAATACATTGGTATAAGTCCTTCTTTTGTTCTCTTGGCTCTTCCATGAAGTCCTATTGCCCCTTTTTCATGCTGTGCACATGAATTTGGACATCCTGATATGTACATCCTTGGAAGCGCAGCTTTTATATCTGATGGTGCTTCTTTAAATCTTTCCTTGATTCCCTTCAATAAATTCTGGGAAAGACAAAGTCCAAGCTGACAGGTAGATGCACCAACACAGGTCAGTGAATTATCCATGTTATATCTTGAAGTAAATTTATCTATCACAGGAATAAGTTTTTGTGCATCCTGTTCTTTTAAATCTCTTATAAAAAATCCCTGCGTGTTTGTTACCCTGATTGATATTTCATAGTCCAGGTTTTTGACAAAATCCAGAACCTCATCCAAATTGCCGGCATTCAGGTTCCCGCTCTGTGGATGTACATAAACCGAGTAATATCCAGCCTGTTTCTGAGGAAACAGTATATTGCCAAGTTCTCCAGATATTTTGACATCCTCCACAACCTGTGATGTATGATTCAATATGAATTCATCTTCATCTACATGAACATCCAGGCCACCTGTCGATTTCAATTTGTCTACTTCTTCATCGAATCTTTCTATAAATTTCTTCTCACCAAGTCTCATTACTATGAATCTTATTCTAGCCTTATTCTTGTTGGTTCGGTCCCCTTCTGCCTCAAATAAATTCTTCATTGCCTGAATATAGTAGAGAATATCTTCTGCATTCACAAAATCTCTAAGCTTGAGTGATACCCTCGGGCTTCCGCCGAATCCGCCGCCTCCATACAACTCAAATCCTCTTTTTCCGTCTACAATCCTGGCAATAAATCCAAGATCCGATATTGTTGCATTGCCTGTATCAGCCGGACTATTGGAAAAGGCTATCTTGTACTTTCTCGGCATATTCATGGTAGTAGGATCCTTTATCAGATAGTTGGTAGCAGCCTTCATATATGGCGTTACATCAAACACATCATCAAGTGAAACTCCCGACAACGGTGAACACTCGATATTTCTTACAGTATTTCCTCCTGTACCTTTTGTTATTATACCTGCATCTATGAGAGATTTCATTATCGGATATGCATCTTTCAGGTCAACACTATGGAACTGAATATCCTGCCTCGATGTAAATTTCAACTTTCCTCCTGCATATTTTTTGGCAAGTTCACTTAGACATTGAAATTGCTTTAGGCTTATAACCCCACCTGGTATTCTAGTTCTTACCATGTAAGTTTCCTTTTTTCTCTGTTCATATACTCCCATCGACACTCTGAATGCCTTGAACCTGACTGGATCTATATCTTTTCTTTCATATTGCTCAGACTTGTCTTTTATACTTTCTATTGCCTTATAATTATCCTGACTTATATCTATCATATAAAATACACCTCCCAAAATTTATATTAATAATTAACTGACCTTGTACGCAAGTTTTTCAACAATTTTATCTTTACTTATCTTAAATAAGTTAAATACAGGCTCCTGCTTTTGCAGTGATAAAATCCCATAGAGTATATTAGGGTCAAATGCAAGCCTTTTATCCTCTTCAGAAGGCCTGGATGGAGATTCAGGATGGGAATGGTAGTTTCCTATCACCTCCAATCCTTTTTTTCTAATGGACTTTATAACATTGAACTGTTCTTTTGGATCCATTGAAAAGTGTTCATTACTGTGGTCTATATTGGTCAGAGCATATACCTCTTTTATAAATATATCTGCTCCGGACTTATTTCCAGCAAGATAACCACAGCATTCATCCGGTAATTCTCTTCTTGCCTGCTCTATAATTTTTTCATACTCCAATCTATCTATATAAATCATAATTTATCACCCTTTTAAACTTCCGGTTTTTAGATCACAAGCAGCCTGCTCATAGTCTATAAGATTTTTTATAGTAGGATGCTCGCCACATATTCCACATTTTTTATTTTTACCGACTTTTATTTTTCTGAACTGCATTGTCAGTGCATTGTACGTTAGAAGATATCCAGCAAGATTACCTCCAAGTCCAAGGATATATTTAAGAGCTTCGGTTGCCTGAAGCGATCCTATCACTCCACCCATAACACCAAGTACTCCTGCCTCCCTGCATGTAGGTACTACACCAGCTGGAGGTGGTGATTGAAAAATACATCTGTAGCAAGGAGTCCCATTGTCAGGTATGTAGGTAGTTAGTTGTCCCTGAAATCTTATTATGCCGCCATGCGAAAATGGCTTCTTGGAAAGTACGCAGGCATCATTTATCAAAAATTTGGCTGGAAAATTATCTGTACCGTCTATTATAAAATCATAGTTCTGATCCTCTATTATATCCAAAATATTGTGTGAATCTACAAGTTCATCATAGGTTATTACATTTACATCATGATTTAACTCGTTTATGGTTTCCTTCCCGGATTGCACTTTAGGTTTCCCTACATCTTTCGTCTGATGTATTATCTGTCTTTGAAGATTGGACAAATCAACTACATCTCCATCTACAAGTCCAATAGTTCCTATACCTGCAGCAGCAAGATACATTGCCGCAGGTGCTCCAAGTCCGCCTGTACCTATGATGAGTACTTTTGAATTGAGGAGCTTTTCCTGTCCTTCTACTCCAACTTCAGACAATATTATATGTCTTGAATATCTTTCGATTTGCTCTTCATTAAAATCCAAGAGCTCCACCTCCCATGAAATACAAGAAATCTATCTTATCATTTTCTTTTAATACAGTATCGGAAAATTTATCTCTATCTACAAATTCATCATTCAATTGTACTGAAACCATATCAGGCATTTCAACATTTTCAATTTTCAAAATTTCAGTTACTGTTACTCCATCCTTTATATTCTTGTCTTCTCCATTTACCTTTATATTCATAACGTCCTCCTAAAATATAATTATCTAAATATTTTTCTGCAGGATGATTTTTAATTCCAATCTTTTATAATCTTTTAACTTTTATGGTGAAAAGTCAATTAAGCTAAATTTAATAATATACTACAACTTACAAATTATCATTTCACACCTAAAAAGAACTAATCTGATTATAAAATAAAAAACCTCCTGCTTAAAATTACAAGAAAGTTTTTTTATACACTTTCTCATCTTTCAGGTATGTACCTGCTGGAATTGGCACCGTTGAAAACCATGTTCAGGTTGCCGGGCATCATAGGGCCAGTCCCTCTGCCTCTCTTGATAAGAATCAAATATTCAATTAATTTAAATATTAACATATTAAAATTGATTTTGTCAACAAAATGATCAAGCATTCGAATTATATGTTTATTTTTATTGACTTGCAGTATAAAATATTCTAGTATTTAATCATAAAATACGTGGGAGATGTAGCAATGCAAACTGAATTATTATTGATAAGACACGGTCAAACAGAATGGAATACACTTGGTAAATTTCAGGGATGCTCAGATATAGAGCTTGCACCGGATGGAATAACTCAAGCTGAATATCTTGCCAGGCATCTAAATGGAAATTTTGATTATATTTATTCAAGTCCATTAAAACGTGCCAGAAAAACTGCTGAAATAATTTCAGAAAATACTGGTAAACAGCCTATGATAGCAAATAACTTACGCGAAATCAATTATGGCAAATGGGAAGGACTAACTTCCAGAGAAATTCTTACTAATTACGAAAAAGAATACATAAGGTGGAAAACCGATACCGAAGAAGCACCATTATGCGGTGGAGACTTAAGTCTGAAAAATGCCTGCAAAAGAGCCAGAGGTGTTTTAATGGATATTGTGAACAAAAATAGCCATAAAAAGATCGCAGTAGTAGCCCACGGCGGAATAATAAAAGCCGGATTAGTGGCATTATTTGACTGGGAACTTTCAATGTACCATAAAATTGTACTTTTAAATACCTCTGTGTCCAAAATAATTTTTGATGATAATTTAAGTCCAATGATATATACCATAAATGATACTTCTCATTTGCCAAAATAAGCCTTGATTATTTATAGTATAAAAAGAAGTACACCTATTAGATTAAATGTACTTCTTTTTTATCTAAAATTTTACAAGGCAAAACTACTAAACAATACTTTTATATTTTACTTGTTCTTGTATACTGAATTTGCCAATTGCATCTTCAAGCACCTTGAGTCCATATTCAAGTTGATCATGTGTTATCACAAGCGGTGGAAGAAATCTGATTACATTGCCGAACAATCCGGCATTTAAAAATATAACTCCATGTTTAAAGCAATAATCTACGATATTCTTTACAATTTCTCCATAAGGTTCCTTTGTGCTCCTATCCTTTACAAATTCCAGACCAATCATGGCTCCAAGACCTCTTACGTCTCCTATTACACCATACTCTTTTTTCATTTCATTAAGTTTATCTAATATATATTTACCAACTTCATTGGCCCTGTCACAAAGGCTATCTTTTTTTATTTTTTCTATAACTTTGAGTGCCGCAACACATCCCAGCGGACTGCCTCCGTATGTTCCTCCAATTCCTCCAACACATGCAGCATCCATAATTTCAGCTTTTCCTACAACTGCGCTCAGCGGAATTCCATTTGCTATGGATTTGGACATAGTTATTATATCAGCCTCAACATCAAAATGCTCATGTGCAAACAATTTACCCGTTCTTGCAAACCCAGCCTGTACCTCATCAATTATAAACACTATATCATTTTCATTGCATATCTCTTGAAGCTTCTGGAAATATTCTTTCGGCGGTACTAAAAAACCCCCTTCTCCTTGTACGGGTTCTGCTATAAGACAAGCTATCATATCTTTTGATACAACAGTTTTTAACATGGTCCTCAATTTTTCTGCACAAGCTATACCACATTCAGGATATTTACATCCAAGTGGACATCTATAGCAGTACGCAGCTTCAGTCTTATAAGTTTCTGTTGAAAAAGGCCCGAACCCATTTTTATATGGCTTATATTTACTTGTTATGGACATTGTGAGATTAGTCCTGCCATGAAAAGATCCGTTAAGTGAAATAATACCGGTTTTTTTTGTGTATGCCCTTGCTATTTTAATAGCATTTTCTACGGCCTCGGCACCACTATTTGAAAGCATTGCCTTTTTCGGATAATTGCCTGGAGTAATTTCTACAAGCTTTTCTGAAAGTGCAATATATGGCTCGTACATATTTGAATGAAAACATGGGTGAATATATTTGTCAAGCTGTGCTTTTACAGCTTCAACTACTCCATCGTCCCTATGTCCAATATTCTGCACTCCTATAGCTCCTGCAAAATCAACAAACACATTTCCGTCTATATCTTTTATAAGCGCTCCTTTTGCTTCATCTACAAATATGGGTGCAGAACAACTAACCCCTTTAGCTACATATTTTTCCCTCTTTTTTATTAATTTCTTCGATTTAGGACCTGGAATCTCCGTTACGATTTTTGCATTACTTTCCTCAATCATTTCTAATCCCTCCAAATATCATACCTTATAATTTTATAATTAATAAATTGTTTCTTAACAGTGTTATAATTTATTAATTTATTAATTACTTCATATATAATTTAACACATTGTCATTGATATTAATATATACCTAGGAGACAATTATAAAGTATTCTATTTGTTCTTTTAGATACATGTTATAAAATCGTTTATTTTAAAAGCCATATCAAAATTTAATAAATCGTCTATACTTTTAAGATTGCATCCAGAAATTTCCTCTATTCTTTTGATTCTGTACTTTAATGTATTTTTATGTATAAAAAGGCAATTAGCAGTATTTAATAAGTTACAGTTATTGTCTATATATGTCTTAAGAGTTTCAACCAATCTTGTAGAATTTTTCATATCATAATCAATTAATTTTCCAAGTGTCTCCTTATAAAATATTTTCATTTCATTCTTCTTTTCTATTTCAAACAACAATCTGTATATTCCTATATTATTGTAGTTAAGTATTCCATCTTTGTTTTTAACTATTCTTAAAATCTTTAAAGCTTTCTGTGCATTATCCACACTGTTTCTAAGATTTTTTAAATTAATCCACAAATTGCTTATACCAATGTTTATATCAATATCTTTTATTTTGTAAGATATTCTCTTGATTAATTCATATGCAATGGAATTAATCTTGTCCTTCTTAATATTATCAACAGCAAACATTACTATTATAGAATTATTTTCAACTATCCGGATTGTATTTTTATCATATATATCCATGACATCAGCTATTATTTGATTAACTTGCTGTACAAATCTATATGCAATTTCTTCATCCCAGGTTCCACTTTTTATAATAAAATCAGTAAAATTATTTATCAATATGACAAATGTACAATAAGCCGATCGGGGGCTATATCCATAAAAAACCGCTCTGTTTACAATCTCCTGACTGTTGAAGTCTACATCACCATAAATTATCTTTTTCATAAAATTGTTCATGGATTCCTGCTCAATTCTGCTCATAAAAATAGCCTTGCATATACTTTGACTTATATCAATAAACCTTATATTAAAAGGCAGTTCAAATATTGGAAAATCAAAGGAGTTTGCAGCATCTATTACTTCCTTCGGAGTTCTGTCAATATATGGACCTACATTTATAACAAGACCAGCTACATTTTTACTATTTAAATCATTTACAATCTTTACAAGTTCATTAGGCTTGTCTTGTATAAGTATACCTGTTATTAAGACTAATTCTCCACCTTTCAACCACATAATGTAATCTGGATTTTCAAGGTAGTGAACCCACTTTATTACTCTATCCAATCCGTTTTTACCGGCTACAAGTTTCAACTTATCAGCATAAGGCAACGTGTTTACATTTCCACAATTAACTATCATAATTCATACACACCCTCATATATAATCCTACTATATTAAAATTTTAACACAACATGATAGAAAATTGTGGCTGCATGAAAAAACTGATGCCCATGCATCAGTTTTAAAAGTTGAATTTAATTCTGTTTTATTTTGGCAACTCTGCTCTTCATGATTCCCTGTATACCAAGCATCAACAATGTTATACCTATCAATATTGTTGATACTGCAGCTATATCCGGAGCTATATTGTTTCTCATGCTCTCCCACATTGCAACAGGAAGAGTCTTGGTATTTGCACCGGCTATAAACATAGTTACAGTTACTTCATCTATTGAGGTACTGAAGGCAAATATTGCCGCAGACAGCATACTGGCCTTTATTTGAGGCAGTGTTATATGAAAAAATACGCCAATATACCTGGAACCCAAACCCATGGCAGCCAGTTCTATATTTCTATCAACCCCTTTGAGACCTGTCATCACAGTTACAAATACCATTGGTATGGAAAGTAGTGTATGCGCAAGCACTATACCCTGTATAGTATCAGTCAATCTTAGGGGAGAAAAAGCATTATACAATGCTATGCTTATTATAATTACAGGAATAACCATAGGCATGACCATAAATGCCATAAAAATTTCTTTATATTTAAATTCTATTCTAGTAACTGCCGCTGCAGCCATAGTACCTATAACAAGCGAAAGTATTACCGTCAGTATGGATATTTCGATGCTTCTTCCAAAGCATTCCATCCATTGACTGTTGTCGAAAAATGCTCTATACCATTGTGTTGAAAAACCTGGAGGTGGAAACTTAAAATAAGTCAAAGAAGTAAATGATAATGGTATAAGTACAAATACAGGTGCTATAAGAAAGAACAATACGACAATTACAACTATAGGCAACCACATTACTACTCATCTCCAATCATATGATATTTTTTCATCAGCAACCCAAGTACGGACAATAGTGCCATGGTGATTATAAACAATACCAGTGCAAGTGAAGATGCCAGAGGCCAGTTCAACGTAGCACTTATATTATTTTGTATAAGTGTCGAAATCAGCATGTTTTTTGATCCACCCAATAATGAAGGGGTTATAAAGTACCCTAATGATAGAACAAATACAAGTATCGAGCCCGACAATATCCCTGGAACTGACAGCGGAAAAAATATTTGCCAAAAAGCTCTAATCGGCTTTGCTCCCATGACTTCTGCTACCTGAACCAATTGCATGTCTATATTCTCCATGGAAGAATAAATATTCAAGACCATAAATGGAAATAAAACATGAACCATACCAATTGTTACAGATATAGTATTGTACAGCAGATGCATTGGCTTGTCTATCAATCCGATATGAATAAGAAAGGAATTCAATATGCCCTGATCCTGAAGAATTATTATCCATGAAAAAGTACGAACCAGCAAGCTAATCCAAAATGGTATCATAATTATAAGAAGAACCAATCTTTTTGCTCTGGAAGATTTTGTCTTCACAATAAAATAAGCTACAGGATATGCCAGTAAAATGGATATTATTGTTATTAAAAATCCAGTTTTCAACGTAAGCAATATAACCTGAAAATATATTTTCTGTGTAAAAACCATAGATAGGTACTTTAATGTAAACCCATCCTGATCTACAAAACTCAATTTGAATAATTTCAATATAGGAATAAACGTAAACAGCAGTACAAACAATCCTGGAATCCAGATCAACGTCCATTTTGGATTCAGTAAATTCCTGAATCTGGACCACAAAAAATTATTTTCTAATCCATATTTTTGTCCTTTTAAATTTTCATCCATCAATTTTATCCCTCCATTCATCGGTTGATTGTTTCTATACTCAGTACTTTGAGATTATATAATCTCAAAGTACTGATACATTTTACTGAATCAACCATTCTTGAAACCTCTTATCCACAGCTTCATAATTGTCAGCCCACCAGTTGACATCTACAATTATCTGTTTTTTAGCATCTTCGTCAGTTTTACCAAGTGCCTTTTTTCTATCTTCCGGCAATAAATCAACTGCTTTTGAACTTGCTGGTCCATCATCGATTAATTTCGAAAATGCTGCCTGCTGCTCTGGAGTAGTTACATATGCAATAAACTTCATGGCAAGATCCTTATGTTTTGCTCCTTTTGGTATTACCCATGAATCTCCGCCTATTAAGGCTTGATTATATTCTAAGTCTACCGGTGCTCCTTCTCTTTTGGCTTCTGCAATCCTACTATTCCATGATGCTGCCAAAGTAACATCTCCACTTGAAAGAGCCTGAGGTGTCTGTGCCCCGCTAGTCCACCAGAGTTTAACATTCTTCTTTATCTTGTCAAGGCTCTTAAAAGCCCTGTCTACATCCAAAGGATATAAATCTTCAGGCTTAACTCCATCTGCCAAAAGCGCACTTTCCAATGTTCCCAGAGGATACTTCCACATAGTACGTGCTCCAGGATATTTGGCTGTATCCCAAAATTCAGCCCAATTCTTAGGATGATTATCCTTTGAAAAAGTATTTGTACCGTAACAAATAGCAACACTGAAGGTATCTGATCCTACACCATATGGATTTATAAATTTTTTATCAATTCCATCTGTCTTTATTAAGTTATAATCCAATTTTTCAAGCAGTCCCTGTTTTCCACCTCTTAATGAAAAATCAGAATCTACATTTACTACATCCCATTCAACATTTCCCGATTGAACCATAGCTTTCAGTTTACCGTAGTCGGTAGGATTTACTACAACTATTTTAACTCCATATTTTTTCTCAAACGGCTCATAATTTGCCTTTTTCCTGGCGTCAGAATATGCCCCTCCCCAATCAACAACAACAAGCTGTTTATCATCATTTCCTGAAGTCTTTGAAGAATTCCCACATCCTGAAAAACTAAACAATATTAACATTATTCCTATTAAAGATAGTAATTTTTTCTTCATAATTTATTCCTCCTCATCCGATTCACACAGATTTTATATATTAATTTCCTATCAAGGAGCATTTGTCTGTCTCCCAATTCAATATTATTTCCTGACCTTCAGTCAATAAATTCTTTATAGAATCCTCTACATCTACTTTTACTATCATCTCCTGCTCCTTCTTGTTAACTACTTTTACTTTTAATGAATCTCCAACAAAAATGACTTCTTTGACAACAACACTGATGTTATTATCATATTTTGCTTCACCTTTACTGACAACTATGTTTTCTGGTCTTAATGCTATGGAAACTGCCTTGCCCTGTAGGTACTGATCTGGTTCCTCCATTTCCGCCTTCACAATTTTTTTATTGAATATTTCTACAGTTGCCAATTTCCCTTCTGTTTCAATTATTTTTCCATCTATAAGATTTATTTCACCAATAAATTCTGCTGCAAACCTGCTCTTTGGTTTTTGATATATATTTTCCGGAGTATCTATTTGCTCCAGCTGTCCTTTATTCATAATGCATACTTTATCCGACATTGTAAGTGCTTCTTCCTGATCATGGGTAACACTTATAGTTGTAATACCGATCTTTTGCTGTATATGCTTGATCTCCAACTGCATCTTTTGTCTCAGGTGTTTATCCAATGCCCCCAATGGTTCATCCAGCAAAAGCAGCGGAGGGTTGAACACTATAGCCCTGGCTAAAGCAACTCTTTGCTGCTGACCTCCACTCAGCTGTTTAGGATATCTCTTTGCTACCTCCTCCAGATCAATCATTTTTAACATATCATTGACTCTTTTTTTTATGTCGTCTTTGTTGACCTTTCTAATCTTAAGAGGATAGGCAATATTATCAAAAACAGTCATATGTGGAAATAGGGCATAATTTTGAAACAGCATTCCAATATTTCTTTCATAAGGTTTCTTCTTTTCGATATTATCATTATTCAAAAGGATTTGACCTGAATTTATTTTTTCAAACCCCGCAATTAGTTTTAATAATGATGTTTTACCTGAACCACTTGGCCCCAATATAGTTAAGAATTCTCCTTTATTGACTTTGAAGCTTACTTTATCAACAGCTTTAAAACTTTTATAATATTTTTCTACTTTGTCCACTAATAAATCTGCGCCAATTACAGTCATTCCTCTTCCCCCTTATCCATTATAATATTTATAATATTTATAATATTTAAATTGACATATTGCTAATTTAATAAATTAATTATATATAATTTAACATATTACTAATAATATTCATATATACAAAACAAACAATTATATATATACTTGTTTGTACCTTAAGTACATATAAAAGAAAAGCGGTTTTCTGTAATGATTAAATTTCATCACAGAAAACCGCAAACGAATGTATGAAAATTTATTTATATGCTTCTTCTACTGCTGCCCTTAAAATCTCGTATGCCTTGTCACAATCTTCTTTAGCTGCAATAAGCGGCGGCAGTACACGAATTACAGAAGTTCCTATCAAGGTGACAAGAAGCTTTCTATCAAAACAGCCATGCTTTATGTCTTTACCCAAAGGTGCATCAAATTCAATGCCTATCATCAGTCCCTTGCCACGTACATCCTTCACATGTGGAAGTGTCTTCAATTTATTCATGAAATAATTTCCCACTTTTTCAGCATTTCCAGCCAGATCATTATCCAGCAATTCATTTATTTCAGCAAGTGAACCGGCACAACATAAAGGATTCCCTCCGAAAGTGGTTCCATGAGATCCCATAGTGAAAGCTTTTGATACCTCTTCAGTTGCACAAATTGCTCCAATAGGCATTCCTCCACCCATAGCTTTTGCCATGGATACGATATCCGGCTTTATACCATAATGCATATATGCCATAACCTTTCCAGTTCTGCACCATCCTGTCTGTACTTCATCTATTAAAAGCAGCATACCTTTGTCATCACAAAGTTTTCTAATTCCTTTCATGAACTCCTGTGTAGCCGGAATAACCCCTCCTTCACCCTGGATCGGTTCAATCATAATGGCAATTGTATTTTCAGTAACTAAGGATTTGAATGATTCCAGATCATTGAAGTCCGCATAGGAAAATCCTGGAACCATGGGCTTGAAACCAATCTGGCATGCATTGTCAGGTTGTCCTGTAGCAGTCAATGAACCGTAAGTTCTTCCGTGAAAGCCCTGTTTGGCCGTTACAATATTATATTTGTTGGGTCCATACTTTTCTACACCATACTTTCTGGCCATTTTGATCATTGCCTCATTTGCTTCGGTACCTGTATTTTGGTAGAATATCTTGTCCATTCCAATGGTTTCACATATTTTCTCTGCCAGGAGTGCCTGTGGAATAGTATAGGGATAGTTAAATGTATGCATTACATCTTCAATCTGTTCTTTTACAGCAGCAATAACTTTGTCATTGCAGTTTCCTGCACTGTTTACAGCAATACCACCATAAAAATCGAGATAGCCTTCCCCCTTTTCATCATAAAGATACATACCCTTTGCACGTTCACATACAAAATCATAGCGTTCATATGTTTCAATCATATATTTTTTAACTAAGGATTTTACATCTTGTGCAGCTAGTCCTTTATCTTTTAATCTCATATCTACGATCTCCTTTATCTACATAAATTTATATACAAGCATAGTAAATTTCTTTAATCTCTTCATAATCAAACTGTTTCGGATTATTCTTCAATGATGCCATGGAAACCTTCATACAATTTTCAGCCATCCACTCTACGTCATCGGAACTTACTCCCAGGTCAGAAAGGTTGACATTCAATTCTATTTTTTCAAGCAATTTTCGAATGACTTCTGAACAATCACTTTCATTCTTCCCACCTAGAATTTTAGAAACAACACCAAATTTTTCAGGTGCATATTCAAACGATCTTTTAACTACATCCGGCATCAAAGCCGCAAGCCCTCTGCCATGAACTACATTTTTTAAACCACTTACGGGATGCTCCAGTGCATGGGCAGCCGCAACTCCCGATACCCCGATAACCATTCCACCGAGTGTAGAAGCTAGTGTAACCTTTTCCCATGCCTCAATATCTTCAGGGTCATTATAAACTTTCACCAGATTCTCCGACAAAAGCTTCATTCCATAAAGAGCCTGCATATCAGTAATAGGCTGACTTATTCTTGAAACATATGCCTCTATATTATGAGTCAATGCATCAAATCCCACTGAGGCAATAATTGACTTTGGCATTGTCATCATAAGTTCAGGATCAATAATCGATACTTTTGCATAAATTGCTCCGGTTCTAAGGGATTTCTTATCTCCATTTTCAGGATTGGTCAATACAGCAAAATTATTGCCTTCACTTCCTGTACCTGCAGTTGTGGGCACAAGTACAATCGGAAGTGCAGTTTTACCATATATTCTTCCAAAAATATAATCGGAAATATCGCCTCTGTTTTTTACACTGAATGCAATGGCCTTGGCGGCATCCATGATACTTCCGCCGCCAATGCCAACTACAACATCACATCCAGCTTCAACAGCTAAACCCGCACCCTGTTCAACTGTTGTAGTCAAGGGATTATTGGTTACTTTATCAAATACTACATATTCAATTCCAGCCTTATCCAGGAGTTTGATCGATCTATCAAGCAGACCGGTCTTCCTGGTGCTGTTTCTTCCTGTAACAATAAAAGCCTTTTTACCATATTTCGCTGTTTCTTCACCCAGCACTTCTATTTTTCCGGATCCAAAAACAAGATTTACCGGTAAATAATAATTAAACTTCATATTATTAATATCCTTTCCCTACCTATTATATAGTGCTTGATTTTTCCCTTTTATATTTTTTCCCAATAATGAAACCATACTCATGAGGATCATAATCATTCAATATCAATTTATTCAATCCTGTAATATACGCACTTCCTGTAATTCGTGGAATAATAGCCTTTCTTCCTCCAATTTTAACTTCTTTCACTGCAGATCCTCTAAATATAGAACCTGTGATGCTTTCATAGCAAAACTCTTCTCCAAGACTTATCTTTCCTTTTGAATAGAGATAGGCCAGTTTAGCACTGGTTCCTGTACCACAGGGCGAGCGATCCACCTGTGATTCACCAAAGATAACAACATTTTTCAAATCTGCCCGTGGATTATCTGATTTTCCGTAAAACTCAACAAGATCCACAGATGTTATATCCAAATACGGGTGAACAATTCTCATTGATTCATTTATCTTTCTTATAAGCTTCATGGCCATATCTTTTAATAGTGGCAAATTATCCTGTTTAATTGCAATGCCGATTTTTTCCGTATCAACCAGTGCAAAAAAACTGCCTCCAAAGGAAATATCAAATTGAATTCTTCCATAACCATCAATTTCCACTTCTACGTCCTCTTTATATAAAAAAGCGGGAACATTTAAAATGCTTACTTCCACTGCTCTTCCATTTTCAACTTTCACTTTGGTTCTGATTATACCTGCCGGAGCTTCCAGAACTACATCTGTATAAGGCTCCTTAACTTCAACCAATGAAGTCTCGACTGCCACAGTAGCTGTTCCTATACTTCCATGTCCACACATATTCAAGTATCCACCGCTGTCCATAAATATTACTCCCAAATCAGCTTCCTCACTGATTGGTTCTGTAACAACAGCCCCGAACATATCTCTGTGTCCTCGTGGTTCAAGCATGAGGGCTGTCCTGTAATGGTCATAATTCTTTTTGAGAAAATTTTTACGTTCCATCATTGTTTTACCTTGCAGTTCCGGGAAACCCTGCAATACAATTCTCGTTGGTTCTCCCATAGTATGGGAGTCCACTGCGAGAAATACTTTTTCGGCGTTTGGTAATTTCGGTAAATAATCCATAACTGCCTCCTAGTTAAACATTGTGTCTGTATTCATATGGCAATAACTTTAATTGTCCAAAGTGATCAAATTCTTCTATACATTTAAGTGAATCTTTTAGAATGCCTGTTTGCATTTCTATGTTATTTGGTTCACCGGCATTTGAACCTATAGGCACGTGAGCTGCCGCAATACGTGGGGCTCCCTGCTGCTGGGCAATTGGAGGCAATGCAGCAATTACAATACAAGACATTCCCGCCTCTTCACAAGCTCTTGTTACAATAGTGGCTGAACGATGGCAGGTACCACAGCCTCCAGTACAAAGTACAATGTCTACATTCTGGGCTTTAAGCTTGGAAGCAATTTCAGGCCCCGTTTCATTCTTGAATTTGTCCACATTTCCGCCGCCTCCCATGAAACCGTACATTTCCTCTGCCAGACTCCCTATAAATCCTTCCTCAACAAGTTCACGAAGCCTATCTAATGGGAACATTGCATTTACGTCCTTATTGATATCTGAATTGTCAAATCCACCATGCGTAACCATCAGCTCTGAAGTCGGTGTATCCGATGGAATTGGTCGATAGGTGTAATCACCTGCTGTATTGAAAGGAACCTGATCTTTTTTGTGAATACCTCCAGCTGTTATAAATGCTACCTTACATTCATTCAAAGATTTCTTCAGCGGTGTCCAAACGGGCTTAGGTGTAATTGGAACAAATATTTCTGATTTTAATCCTGGTGCTGTTGTCAATTTCATTTTATCTTCCTCCTTGATTTTATTATTTATTTTTATCTTCATTAAATAGTCTGCATGTAGCTGAAGTAAAATTGCACCGTTTGACCCGCTTCAAGCTTTTTATCTGTAAATACCCATCTAAGTGGTACACATATTACTCCAAGTCTTCCCCGGACATCCACTTTTACTGCAGTATCATTTACTTCAACAATTTTTCCCTCAGTCAATATTGGATTCAGCTCAATCATTTTCCAAGTACCTCGTCAACAATTTTTTGATTTTTGTCAATTACCTCCTGCTTCCATTTACGATCAGCAGGCTCAATAGGAGTTCCAGCCATTTTCGTCTTTAACATGAGAATTGCCCTATCTGCATCTTCCTTTGTAATAGAACTGCATCCTGCAATTTCATTCTCAAATCCATCCTTGTCTTTATTGATCTCTATCATTGCATCCATATATTTATTTCCTACAACAAGCTGTCCCTGGTATGCACAGAAAGATACACCAACCACAGGAATTCCCCTCATCCCAATCTGCTCAATATGTGATGTAAAGTCAATATGATTGTTTCCAAAACCTTCAGTAGTAACTATGGCTCCTTCTACCTCCAGAGTTTCCACAAGTGTTCCAAGACGTTCTGAAACATAAGACTTTTCATCATTGACCTGAGGACTTCCTACAAATATGACTCCAATCAAATCCACTTCATCATCTTCTGCCAGTCCTTCAACTAGAGGTTCACGAAAATAATGCCTTGTCATTTCCTTTGTCGCAGGTCCTATGCATGTCAATGCATGAATTGCTCCGTCACGTACCTGATTCGGTGTCATCATAATAGGTACATTACCAAGATCTACATTTTTCTGCCCACCATGTATACCTGCCGGTTCCGTCGGACAAAGAACATTATCGTGCATAGCACCCTGCCCCATGATTTCCTTGACCAGAACCACTCTTGGTCTGCCATACTTTTTTACATCCCTGCATACTTTTTCTTTCTCTACAGGTTCTGACGTCTTCTTGATTATATTTCTAACTTCCTGAATAATTACATCTTCTGCAGCATGTGCTGCAAAAGGGCCCCTTCTTTCCATTCCTGTGCCTTTCTGAATAACTGCATGTACACGGATGATTATGTCATTCTCATCTGCACAGCCAGGTCTTCCAAATTTCATCTTTTCGTCAAGATAGCCCTCCGAGGAACCAAACTCGTGAACTTGTACCCCATCTTCATCAACACCAGTAAGCATAAATACAGCACCATCCAGTATATGTGAAATTCCTTCTCCAATCTTTCCCTCTGCTTTAGTAGATATTGGACACACATCCATGATAGTTTCTGTATAAACATGCCTGTTATCCGGTGTAATAATGTCCATTTTCAATTCTTTTACAAGAGGATCCGCCTTAATTGCCTTATCCACAATATTTTTATCTATAGTCAATACTCCACCTTCAAACGATGTTTCCAATCCAAGTTTTACTTCATTGACCTTGTAGTACTTTTTGACAAGAGTTCTTATAACTTTATCTTCTGCCGGTTCTTTTTCCAGTTCAGGTGACTGGTTTATCAACATACCTGCAGGTATATCCAGCTTAAGCCCTTCCAGCTTTGATATTTCAATGTGCAGCATCTTGTTATTTTCCGTTTTCTGTGCTTCAACCTTTTCTTTTCCATTACATGTTTTGGATTGGTCTGAGGCTTCTGATGTTTCATTGATACCATCCAGCATATCCGCAGTTATTGGAGTAAGCGCATCTGCATCCGATGTCAATGTCCTTCCAAGTACCTGTTCAATTGTAAGCCCGTCATCACTCAATGTCATGAGACCTGCCTCCACCATATCATCAAATAATGTAGGATCCTCTAAATCATGCTCACTGATTACCAATCCTTTTTTTCTCTGACAGCAAAAGATTGCTGGATCTTTTAAATGATTTTTTATTGTTTCGTTAGTAATTGACATATTTATTTCCTCCTATTTCATAACTTTCTATATTTTCTTAATATTTGTTATCAGAATTCAACTTTCGTATCAATCTGTGATTGACAGCCCTGAGTGCACCGTCAGTACAGTGATATACGGGAAGCTTAATCTTTGGAGCACAGGACATTACCGTATTTGTACAGTCACTGCAGTTGCTTATCAATACCGCCTTGGCACCTGTCTTTTTAAGGGCCATTACTTTCTGAACCTGTCCGGGGCATATTCCTGGATTTTCACACTTATAACTACTTTTGACCTTGCGGGCCTGCTTGCAATATTCTATACCCGTCACCTCCGAGCCCATGCTTTCTGCTATTTGTACAAGTCTTTTCTCATCTGCTCCACAGGCACATACAAGAAGACCTATTTTATCCGGAGCCTTGAGGAAGGTTTCTGTAACAATTATTCCTCCTGTTGTTTTGATTACCGGTGAGTTCAAGGATGTTCTTTTACCTGTAAATGGTCCTCCCATAATGATTTCACCATAATCTGGATAGCATCCACCTGCTTTTTCTATTAGTGAGCTGACTTTTGTACCAATAGGAACATCCTCAAATACTTGAATCAGATCACCTTTAAGTTTTCCTGCCACTGTAACGTCTTTGTCAATAAATGGTTTCTTTTTATCCACCGCTTCATAAATTCTGTAGACTGTTTCCACATTGATCACAACAGTATTGGCTTTGGAAGGAAGTTCATCAACATCCAGGAGTATGCCTTTTGTTTCTCTAATAATTGCCCTTTCCTCTCCCATTGGATACATATCACGCAGTAAACAAACTTTTATTTTATAATTATCAACACATTTCTCAAGTGCTTTCACTGCTCTTTTATTTTTTTCTTTTATACCGATTATGGCCCTCTGAGCATGAACCATACCCATAACTATCTCAATACCGCGGACAATTTCTTTTGATTTCTTTTCTATCATCAAAATATTATGGGTTAAAATTGGTTCACATTCTGCTGCATTTATTATTAACGTACCATCTTTATCCAGAGGCTTTGAAAGTTTTACATATGTTGGAAAGCCTGCGCCGCCCAGCCCTACAAGTCCGGATTCCTCCACCAGTTCCTGTGGTGCCGTACCATACAGTTTCTCATATTGATCCATATCAGTTTTCTCCTGCTCTTCAATTTCAATATAAGTATCATTTGCACAGACAACTCTTCCATCTACACTTGAATAGATATTGCTTCCCATCACTCCCGGCATCTTTCCGGCTATAAGTCTTCCTCTCTTTACCGTTTCATCTTTTTCAACCAGAGGAACGGATGGTTTCCCAATATGCTGATTCATTAAAAATCTGTACCTCTCCACGCTATCTCTCCTTCCTATTGCCGGATTGTTTACTACATGTGCTTAAAATTGATAATTTGTTTTTTTTATCTGTTTACACTATAATAATTCATATTATGAAAATAGTAAAATTACAATTTTCAATATCAGACATTAATTTTTATCATGTCTCATTCATTAATCCTATTTTGAAAGGAGAAAGCATTAAAATGGATTTAAAAAAATACGAACTTCTTGCTGATGTAGCAGAAACTGAAAATTTTACTTTGAGCGGCAATAAACTTGGATACACTCAATCCGGAGTAAGTCATATAATAAAAAGTCTGGAAAATGAAATGGGTTTTCCACTGTTTGTCAGAACAAGACGCGGTGTATCTCTTACAGACAACGGAAAGAAAATTGTCCCGCTTGTGAGACAGCTTTTATCCGAGAACTCCCGTCTTGAACAGACAATAAGTGCTTTAAACGGTCTCCAAACCGGTTCCATCAACATTGGAACATATTCAAGTATTTCCATAAACTGGCTTCCAAAGATCATATATGAATTTCAAAATGATTTTCCATATATTGATATTCACATGAAAGAAGGCGGAATTGATGAAATAGAATCATGGATTGAAAACAGCACTGTAGATTTTGGTTTCTGCAGTCACAGACCTTCCCAGAAATTCGACTGGATACCGCTCCATGACGATCCTCTTATGGCAATACTGCCGAAAGATTTTAAAGCTCCCGTAAATGGTACTTATGCAGTTTCAAACTTTCAGGACAAACCTTTCATCATGTCTGCATTTGGTATTGACTATGATATACACCTTTTATTGACAAAATCAGGTGTAAAACCATATATACGCTTTTCATCAACAGATGACCATGCTATTATTTCAATGGTTGCGAACCATCTTGGCATAAGCATACTGCCAAACTTAATCATCCAAGAGTGGTCAAGCCAGGTTACTACTTTGCCACTTGAACCATATTCCTTTCGAAGTTTGGGAATTGGAATAAAATCACTAGCACACATTTCTCCTGCTTCTAAAAAATTTATTGAGTATACAGAAAGGATTTTAGAAACCGCATATTCTAAATCATGATAAATTATCAACCTGGTAAAAAAATAAATAAATTATTGACAAAATTACAAACAGATGATACTGTGTATAAAAAGATTGATTGTTATAACTCATTAACGGTAAAATGTTAATCAGAGACATTCAAATTCAGGTTATATGAATGTTTCTCTTTATAATCTTCATGACTTAAGAAATAAAAAATTCAAAGGGGGAATAAAAATGAAAAAATTATTAACCGCATTATTGATAATAACCCTGGTAGGATCACTGTCAGGATGCGGCAGTACTGCTTCAAAGAACAGTACAGATTCCAAAAATTCATCGAAAACTTATACAGGAAAACTTGAAGGAGCTCTGAAGGATTACACTTTTAAAGTTGGAACTTCTGGTACTTATGCTCCTTTCAGCTACTACGACAATGACGGAAAAACTTTAATAGGATTTGACATTGATCTTTTAAATGCACTTCAGAAGCTTCTTGGTTTTAAAATTGACGGTAATACTGTACAGGCTATGGATTACAGTCCGTTGACCACATCCGTATCTGGAGGAAAATTGGATATTGCCATGGCTGCTCTTTGTGCTACAGATTCGAGAAAAAAAGCCATGAATTTCAGTGATACTTACTATAAGGCAGGTCTTACAGTTATTACAAATAAAGAAACCAGTCCAGAGGAAATAACAGGAATTGAAAGTCTCAAGAGTGGTAAATATAAAGTCGCTGTAGAAAAGGGAACTGCCGGCAATTTGTATGCAGTTCAAGCTGGTATTCCTTCAAATAATCTCCAAATATATGATTCTATTACAACAGCACACGAAGCACTTGAAAGTGGCAAGGTAGATTGCCTTATTTATGATGCACCCGGTACTACATACTATATAGCAAATAAAAAGAATTCAAAGCTCAAGATGGTCGGTGAACAATTTGCACAGGATCAGTCTCCATATGCAATTGCAGTTTCTTTTAATGCCTCCAAAAAGAATCCCGAGTTAGTCGGTATTTTGAATGCAGCAATCAAAAAACTGCAGCAGGATGGAACATTGGATAAAATCGAGCAAAAATGGTGTAAAAGTATAACCAATTAAGACAGATTCTTCTGGCAATTTCAATAGCAGAATTTTATCATTGGAATATAGATTTGTCAGAAGAAATCTTTAATTTTATAAAACTATGACAATCAATACAAAGGTTGTACTTTAAGGAAGGATGATATTATGGATTTGAGTTTTCTCAAAGTATTGATGCCTATGCTTTTAGATGGATTAAAAGTGACACTGGAGGTTTCAATATTTGGTATTTTATTTGGATTTTTGCTGGGATGCATTTCCGGTTTTGTACTTCACTATAAAATCAAGATTGCAGTAGCTGTCGCCGATGTATACTTATGGATTATTCGAGGAACACCTCTGATCGTTCAAGCCTTATATGTATACTTTGTTGTTCCTAAAATTATCGGACATGATATTGGAAGCAATCTGGCAGGAATTATAGTAATATCCTTGAATTCAGGTGCATTTATTGCGGAAATAGTACGTGGTTCATTGCAGGGAATTGACCCTGGTCAGAAAGAGGCTGGATTATCACTTGGTCTAACACCCTTTCAGACTTTATGGCATATAATTATGCCACCTGCTTTTCGCTCAATGCTACCCGCTTTATTCAATCAGTTTATAATTACAGTTAAGGATACAGCAATACTTTCTGTAATAGTAGTAAATGAAATAACAAAGCAGATTCAAAATTATGCTGCAGTTACTTTCAATACAATAGAAGCCTATACTGCAGGTGCTGTGTTCTATCTAGTGATAATTTCAATTCTAATTATTATTCAAAAACAGATAGAAAGAAGGGTGAAAGTATGAACAGCCTGATACGTGTAGAAAATTTATCTAAAAATTTTGGTGATCTTGAAGTACTTAAAGATATCAATCTTGAAGTTTCAGAAGGAGAAGTCATATGTATAATTGGTCCTTCCGGATCTGGTAAAAGTACACTGCTCCGCTGCATCAACCAACTTGAAACTCAGTCTGGTGGAAATATTTATTACAGTAATAAAAATATACGTGAAAAAAGTAATGATCTACGAAAATATCGCGAAGAGGTTGGTATGGTATTCCAGCGATTTAATTTGTTTCCCATGAAAAGTGTTCTGAAAAATATTATGCTTGCCCCAGTTCTGACCAAGAAAAAATCAAAAAATGAATCTCAAAAGAAAGCTCTCGAACTGCTTGAAAAAGTTGGACTTGCAGACAAGGCAAATGCAATGCCTGCCACATTATCAGGAGGCCAGCAGCAGCGAGTTGCCATAGCCCGTGCACTGGCAATGGAACCCAAGGCTCTTCTTTTTGATGAACCTACCTCAGCACTGGATCCTGAACTTGTCGGTGATGTACTCGCCGTCATGAGACAACTGGCTGATGATGGTATGACAATGATAGTAGTAACTCATGAAATGGAATTTGCCAGGGATGTTTCTGACAGGGTTATTTTTATGGCAGATGGATATATTGTCGAAGAAGGCAAGCCTGAAGAAATCTTTACAAATCCAAAAAATCAGCGTACAAGAACTTTTCTTGCACGAATAGTGGGGTGATATTGAATTTATGAAGAAATATTGTGTAACAATCAATAGACAGTTTGGAAGCTTGGGAAGACCAATAGCAAGAGAGATATCCGAAATGCTTGGAATAGAATACTATGACAGGGATATAGTAGAGCAAACCTCAAGGAAATTGAACCTTCCCGTATCAACTATAAGCAATCATGAAGAAACGGGGTCCAAATCAAATTTTTTCAATATGCTTTTTCCTTTGGGAGATTCTCCAAAATATAATCAGGATAAAATATTTGATGTAGAAAGGCAGATAATACTTGACCTGGCAGATAAAGAATCCTGTATTATCGTCGGCAGATGTGCCGATTTCATCTTGAAAGATCATAAAAACTGCATGAATATATTTATATATGCTCCAAAAGAAGCACGTTTTGAAAATTGTATAGGCACATTACACATGCAGCCGGAGGAAGCCCGCAAGATGATTAGAGATGTTGACAAGGCAAGAGACAACTATTATAAAAACTATGCCGGCTATTCACTGGAAAGTATAAAAAATAAGCATCTGATGATTGACAGTAGTTTATTTGGAGTACACGAAACCGCCCAAATACTTTCCGAAATAATAAAAAAACAGTTTGAGATATCCTAAACAATATTTACAAAAGCATTTTTATTATAACAGCAGCTAATTCTGTTAATGATGAAAATGCTTTTTTATTCATCAGATCAACCCATTTTTTTTATTTCAAATACCACCGGTTCACAATAATCAGGACATTGAACTATAAGTTTCTCCCCATAACCCATCTGTTCTGGTGTAATCCCCTTTCTAGATGCGTATATAAACGGAAAAATGGCCTGAAGAGCCGTAACGCAAACATTACTTGTTTTCTTCATGTTAATTAACATGTCCTCTATATATATTTTATCTCCCTTTTTGTAACAATCGCATTTAGATTCTATAACATTGACAACGACTTTCTCCATCACATATCCACCTTTCTATAGCAGGAAACATTTATTTATATCCAGTATTCTATAAAATACTCCTGATTTCAACTTACAAAACCACGAATATTTTAATGAATTCCGAGATATACTAATTGATCAATTTTTAAATATGAAGCTATATATTTTACTAAATATATTATTTTAATACAATAGTATTATAATTTTATTAAATTGTCAATATTAAAATTAGTACTTTAATTTTTATAAAACCTGCTATACTAACAAATCTTCTGAAATATAACTTTATATCTTGACAAAATCCCCTGATACAAATATAATCTTATTGTTAACTTGTTTTATTTAATTAGTTAACAATAAGATTATATTTAAGGAGGTTAAAAACATGAATAGTCATTTTTCAATTAAAGAAATGTGTACCGTTGCTATATTTACAGCTATAACCGCCGTCTTATCACAAATTTCCATACCATTGCCTTTCAGTCCTGTTCCTATTACCATGCAGGTATTGGCCATATATTTGTCTTCCATAATATTGGGAAGTAAACTTGGTACTTTATCTCAAATAATATACATACTTTTGGGAATAGTCGGAATACCTGTATTTGCCAATTTCTCTGGTGGATTAAGTGTGCTCGTTGGGCCTACAGGGGGATTCTTGATCAGTTTTCCTATAATTGCATTTATTATTGGAAAAACTGCAGAAAATGATTTGAATTTTATATTCAAAATTCTTGGACTTATATTTTCTTTGATGGTCTGCTACTTTATAGGAACTTTACAATTTATTTTTATAACAAATATGTCAATACAAAAATCCATAGCTCTATGTGTGCTTCCGTATATTCCTTTGGATATAGTAAAAATTATAGTTGCCTATATACTCGGATACAATGTTAGACAAGCTCTCCTAAGGGCGAAACTAATTAAATGTTAATGCTAAGACCTCATCATTTGTTATGTATCCAAGGTTACACAGGCCATGGATATAGTGAAATTTTCATTAAAAACATGGATAAAATAACAAATGCGCTGGAAGATAAATCACTGATAATAATAACACATGGCTGTGATAATATCTGTGCAGCATGCCCTAACAATTTGAGGAATGGTGACTGTGTATTTCAAGATAAAGTATCATACCTTGATGCCCGTGCATTAAAGATTTTAAATATCAAATACAATAACATATATTATTATTCAAATACAGTTAAAGCAATAAAACAAACTTTAACTTTAGAAACATTTCAAAAAACATGTTCCAAATGCAAGTGGTTTCCCTATGGCTATTGTGAAAAAGGTTTATTCTAATTAAATGAGGTATATTATAATAACTAATATACCTCATTTAACATTATTAATTTCAGTATAACTCTCGCTTTTAGAAGCTATAACAACTGCAAATATTATCAAAATTCCACCGATAAAAAAGCTGCTTGTCAATTGTTCTCCAAGGCAAAGCCATCCTAGAAAAGAACCTGTAATAGGCTGAAAAAACAAAAACAATGACCCTGTACCTGCTTCAACCATTTCAATACCCTTATTCCATAAGAAGAATGCTCCTGCAGTAGATACAATTCCAAGATAAATTATACCGATTAAAACCCTGTTATTATTTAAAATTGGAATAAAATTATTATTCTCTGAAATCATAAATGGTGTAGTAAATATTAAAGCAGCCAGCATTGCATATGCAGTTATAGTAATTGCATCCATATATCTGGACGCAATCTTCACATATACTGATAAAAGCGCCCAGGTTACAGCTGCACCTACAAGTATTATACTTCCCAGAAAATGGCCTGTACCAGTACTGTCAAATCCTACAATTATAATGACACCTATCACTGACAGAAAAAGTGATACAACTTTTCTTTTTGTAAGAGACTCTCCAAGTATAAATCTTGCAAACAACACTACAAACACAGGAGAAGCTGCTGTAATTAAAGATCCCGTATGCGCATCAGACAAGCTTGTCCCTATAAATTGACAAACTATTGAAACAAAATATCCTATAAACCCTATCCATATTACAAGCAGCCAATCTTTCTTACCCATTTTATTGTAATTTCCTTTACGGTGATTGACCACTATTAAAGCCGGAAATAATATTATGCATGCAATAAAATATCTGATCCACACCAATGTAATAGATGATACAAATTCCAGTATATATTTGCTGACTACATACATTCCACCCCATATAGTCGCTGCTAAAAATAAACATAAAAAACCAATCAGCTTCGATTTCATAATATATATTCCCTTTCATTGAAAATTAAATAGATTTTTATTGTATTTTATAATAATATCACATTTATGTTCATTATAGAATATCTATTTTCTTTCCAATGGAAATGTCATACAGTGTGGTCCACCTCCACCTTTAAGTATCTCAACGAGATCAAGCTTCACAGTTTTTATTCCAAGAGCTTCAAGCTGTTCATTTACCCTTTTATTATTTTTAAAACTTATTACCCTATCATTTCCAAGAGCTTGAAGATTACAATAATGTCTGAATACTCCCTCCTGTGGTACATCTATTAATGTAAATCTTCTCTTTTCAAGCATTTTAAAAAATTATAAGGTAGTGCTTGCTTACATACTACAGCTGTTTTTTCAGCAACTATATTGAAACACATATCGAGATGAAGATTCTGCCTTAAGGCAGGTACGATAATCATTTCATATCCCAATTCATTTAACTGCCTTCTTACATTTTCGGCACCATCAAAATCAGTCCTTGCTATAACTCCATGCGCTAATGTATAATCATCGAGGAACCAAAAATCCCCTCCTTCATATGCACCTGATGTACATCTTGCAACACATGGTATTCCAAGTTCCTTCATCTTCGCTTCATATCTGGCAGTTTCTCCCTGACGTACAGGTTCTCTGAACCTTCCCATTATAAATCCTTCAGATACACATCCTCCAAAATCCCTTGAAAAGACCTCATAGGGTAAATCTGGATCAGGTTCCATCATTACAACTTCTACTCCATTTTCTTTATAAGCCTGTACTAATTCAGCATGTTCTCTCAAGCAAGCTTTTTTATCCGATATTTCCCCCTTGTCAAGCCAGTCCTCAGTTATCACGTTAATTGGTTCAAATTCAAAATATGTGGGTGGACACAATAATACTTTCTTTAAAACTCCAGTTGAGTTTTTAACATAAGTTTTTTTAACATAAGTTTTTTTCACAACCATTTCCTCCTTACAATGGACAATCGATTATAATAATTTAAATATTTCAGAATCACCTTCCGAAGCCTTTATAAAAATAGCAGTATTCCCTGCAATGGATTTTACAATATAGTCAATCCTCACTTTATCATACGGACTATGTGCATACTGTTCCTGCATAGGTGAATATCCAATAGTGGGTTTCTTATCGATGCCAGCAGTTTTACTCGCATCCGTTCCAAAATACCAATAGCCATACTTTACTTTCTGCCCAACCGATTCAATTGCAGCTGCAGCAGATTTTACAAATCCATGGCCCTGTGAAATTTTCCATGGTTCCATTATTTTAGGCACTTCATATTCTACTCCTGTATATGATTTTTCAAGTGATGATTTTATTACAGCATCTGCTTTGAATCCTGCATCATTTGACGATATTTCATCAATTAACGATTGAATTTGTTTTAATGCCATATTTGGAGTTTCACCAGGTATGAGATGTCTGTCGATAGAGAGCATGCACTTATCCGGTACAATAGAAAGAGCTCCCGGGCTGCATTCTATTATATTAAGTGATATTGATGCCCTGCCAAGTTTCTCATCCTCTGGAAGTGATTTTGAAAGATCATCTTTGATCATACATATCAGTGGTATTGCTTTATATATAGCATTTATTCCGGACCAGGGCGTACTGCCATGACAAGTCCTGCCATAGACGGTAACAAGTATTTCAACTCTACCCCTATGCCCACAATATATTTTTAATGAAGAAGCCTCTGATGTAATCATGGCATCATAAGTCAAACCACGGGATGGAAGTGTTTTTTCTATGAGATGTTTCATTCCAACCATTTCTGCAGGTTCTTCCATAACAACACCTGTAAACATGAATTTTCCTTTAAATTTATATCCCATCTTTTTTAATCTTACAAGTACTCCTCCTGCATAAACCTGGGACGCCTCTCCTCCCTTTACATCAGAGGCGCCTCTACCATGGATGCACTCAGTCATTTCTTTTTTTGTCCCGTCACTGTCATCTACTTCACATATGTCAATTTTCCCACCATAGGGATCATATCCTCTCCAGTTTTCAAGATTCCCTTCACCAACATGATCCATGTGGGAATTGTACATTATAGTCGGTCCATCCTCTTCTCCATTTATAATACCCACAATATTGCCCTGATCATCTCTAAAATATTCATCATAACCAAGTTTTTTCATTTCGTCCAGCAGGATACAGCTCAGCTCATATTCTGATCCGCTGATACTTGGAGTTTGAATCAACTTCCGGGCAAATGACACAACCTCCGACTTTAATTCCTGCGAAATCAACTTTATATCTTGATAAATGTTATTTTCCAATTTTCACACCTCCCTTAAAAATATTTGTTATAATTATAAACTTTTGTGTTACACAAATGTCAATATTAATAATCAAAAATAACCTATCAATATTTTCATATCAATAGGTTATCTAACTGGAATTTGTATTTCAAAGCACTCTTCATCTAGAATATCAGTCACTGTTATATCAATTTGTGCAACCCGAAGTGCATCTCCAGATATCACAAATCCTTCATTTTTAATAAATTCGATTAATTTATTTATACTTTTTTCTCTATGCCATGGCTTTCCAATGTTATATATACAGGCATAAGTTCCTCCCTCTACAGTTTTAATACAGCTTTCATCAATTTTTGATTTACCCTTTGAAAATACAAATACTCTATTTGAATTCATGTCATTCAAGGATTGAATATTCTTCTCAGGTATTATAAATCCCAGTCTATTACTTGCCAAAATAGGTGAAATCTCCTGAAGACTATTTTCGAGCTCAAGAAATTCATAACTTAAGTCAATTTTATTCTTAACTACCCTGCCAAAGGTAATTATCTTTCTATCCGGGAATTTTTTCAGTACAACTTCATCTGTATTTGACTCTTTAATTACAGATTCTAAAAACTCAATTTTCTCCGATATATTCTTTTCCAATACACTGAGATTTCTTATTCTATCTTTCAGTTCTATATGTCTTTTCTTCAATATTGAAAGTGATTTATTTGCACTTCTGTTATCGAAATATTCTTTTATTTCCTTAAGTGACATTCCGAGTTGGCGTAGTTCTTTTATCGTGCCGAGTTTTTCGTACTGCAAAATAGAATAATATCTATAATTGGTTCTCGGATCAACATATATTGGTTTGAAAAGTCCTATTCTATCATAATGTCTTAGAGTTTCAGTAGTTACATTTCTAAGTCTTGCTAAATCTGTTATCGATATTCTGTCTTTCATAAAAATTATACTCCTACAAACGTTGATTTTTCATAAACAAAAGGAACTATGATATATCTCAAAGCAATATATCATCGGCCCTATGTTGATGAACTTTTGTGCCATATTTACAATCTCACAAGTTTTTTTATTATATTTTAACTAAAACTCAGCTTCTGTGCAATATTTAGTTTTCAAACACAACTTAATCTTGAAACAGAATTTAATCAAAATAATATCTATAAATAGTGCTGGAATAAAAGTATTACAAGATAAATGAGCAAAAAAGGATATCAAACTTTGCTAAATATCCTCCTCGTAAAATTATAAAGATTAACTTAGAACAAAGTATTCCAATTATGATTCCTTATAACATCTGTTGGATAATGAACATATAGATATAGCCTCGATAAAGCTATTAAAAATGCTATACCTATAAATATCAGCTTATATTGACTAAAATACATGGATAGCACTTCAGCAACAGCAAAAGATGATACAGTATGTCCAGAGGGAAATGAATATGATATTGGCTTCGAAATCAAGAGACTAACATTATTTTCATTATTACATGGTCTAACTCGCCTCACTATATGTTTTACTATTCCTTCCCCAACAATGGTGCTTATTATTATTGTAAGTATTACCATATTACCAATTAATCTATATGGCTTATCTAAGATTAAAACTACAGCCATCATAATCCAAATAGCTCCTAAATTTCCCATACTTGTTATTATAGGCATTAATTTATCTAAATACTTATTTTGCATATATTTTTTAATAGCAAATAAAATATAATTATCAAATATATTTATTCTTCTGAAAATACTTAAATACATCTAATCACCTTTTTTACATATTAACTGCTTTGATTGACTCATTCTATTGAAAAAATAAATAGTCATTTTACTGCAAATTAACCCTAAAACTATACCAGCTAAAACATCTGTAGGATAATGAACATATAGATACAATCTTGAAAAAGCTATCAAAGTTGCCAAACTGAAAAACTCAACTGAATATGGTTTAAAATATTTTGCTAATACTCCTGCAACTGCAAACGAAGAAGTAGTATGTCCTGACGGGAATGAATATGATAAAGGTTTTGAAATCAGAAGATTAACTGCTGGTATATCTGCTGACGGTCTTATGCGTTTAACTACATGTTTCAATATTCCTTCCCCTAAAATCGTACTTAATATTAAAGCTCCTAAAGCCATAAAACCTATGTTTCTATATTTTTTATTACTCATTAGTAAGATGGAGATCACAGCCCATATAATTCCTACGTTGCCTAAAGAGGTTATTATGAGCATAGCTTTATCCATTATATATCCATGCATATTATTCTTTATATATACGAGAATAGAATTATCAAGATTCTGTATTAATGATATCATCTTCGCTATCACCTCCATTTCTCTTTTCTTCAATAAATGCAACTATTCCTGAAATAATGGATATTATTATAATGACAATTAATAATATCTCCAGTTACAACAGATAAATAAAATATAATAAATATATGATATAAATTATCTATACTTAAGATTAAAATTATATTAAAATAAACTTAGATTTACCTTAAGGAATGCCCTATATTTTCTTTATTTATCTAAATCCAACGCAACCGTTATGTTTGTATATTTACCTTCCTCACTTTCTACATCTATAGTCTGGATAGGCTACAATAAATAAAACATTTTTTAGGAACATGATATAATAAAATAATTATAGAAAAGGGGAAATTAATCATGTCTGAAAAAAAGGAAACAAAAAAGAGACATAATTATACAACGGAATTTAAGAATCAAATAGTAGAACTTTATCATAATGGTAAGATGAAAAGTGAGATTGCCAGGGAATATAGTCTATCATTATCAATGGTGAGTAGATGGATAAGGCAGTCTGAAAATACGGGGTCATTTAAGGAAAAGGATAATCGAAGCAGGGAAGAACAGGAACTTATAGAACTGCGCAGGAAGAACAAACAACTTATGATGGAGAATGATATTTTAAAACAAGCTGCGCTGATTTTGGGACGAAAGTAAATGTGATAAGGAAGAATTCCCACAAATACTCTGTATCAGCAATGTGCAAAGTCCTCCAGATTTCAAGAAGTACCTATTACTATAAAAGTAGAAAGAAAAACAGTGAAGATGCTCTTATATCTATGATTAAGGACATATTTAACTCAAGCCGGAATAATTATGGAACACGAAAAATCAAGGTTGAGTTACAGAAAAAAGGATACAGAGTTTCAAGGCGGAAAATAGGCAGAATAATGCAACAAAATACTCTTGTATCCAGTTATACAAAATTAAAGTTCAAATCACATGTGGATAAATTCAATGAATCAAAAATAGATAATCTTGTTAAACGGGAATTTAGGAATCAACCATACAGGAATGTTGTAGTAAGCGATCTTACATATGTCAGAGTTAGAGACAGATGGGAGTATATCTGCATACTTGTTGACCTTTTTAACCGTGAGATTATAGGTTACAGTGCAGGGAACCATAAAGATGCAGCATTAGTAAGAAAAGCTTTTGCAAAAGTAAATGGCAATCTAAGGAATATTGAAATTTTCCATACAGATAGAGGTAATGAGTTTAAAAATAAGATTATAGATGAGGCAATGAGGGCCTTTCAAATTAAACGTTCACTTAGTATGAAAGGATGTCCTTATGATAACGCAGTTGCAGAAGCAACATTTAAAATTATAAAAACAGAATTTGTACGTGGAAATGTATTTGAATCACTTGATGAGTTGAAATGGCAGCTAGCAGATTATGTTAACTGGTTCAATAACCATAGAATTCATTCATCTCTTGGATATGTAACTCCATATCAATTTAAGTTAAATAACCTTAAAAAAGTTGTCTAGAAAAATGTTGACATTCCAGTCCCATGATGCATATCAACAATCCACTTTGCTATAGATAATCCAAGACCTGTTCCTCCCTTTTCTTTAGACCTGGATTTATCAACAATGTAAAATCTGTCAAATATCTTTTCAACTTCATTTTGGGGTATCCCAATACCCCTATCACTTATAGTTATCCTTATCTTATTATTATATATTTTTGAACTTATATCTATTGTACTCTGCCCTGGTGAAAATTTAATACTATTATCAATAAATATTCTCAACATCTGCTTTATCATTTTGTAATCGGCAATAATACTAACAGTATCATTCCTATCATTTGATATTATATGATTCGAGGCTATCAATTTACTTTCTCTAACTACTTCAGAAATAAGCTCATTAAGCCAAAATTCTTTTTTTCTATTTTTTGTATTCCACTATCACCTTTAGCAATAAATAATAATCTCTCAACCAAATTAGCCATATTAGTCGACTCTAATTTAATTGCATGAATTGACTTCTCTAAAGCTTCTTTATCATCTTTTCCCAACCTGTCAAGTAAATTAGCATATCCTTGAATAATTGCAATAGGAGTTTTAAGTTCATGGGATACATCCGATACAAACTGTACTTGCCTGTCAAATGCTCCTTGAAGTCTATTTATCATATTATTGAAAGTATTCTTAATTTTCTTTAATAACATATCCTACACCTCTTATTGTACTTATAAGCTTATCTTCAAAATCATCATCAATTTTACTTCTTAAATATCTTATAAATACGTCTACTACATTTGTATCTCCCACATAATCATATCCCCATACTTTTTCAATTAATTGTTCTCTTGTAAGTACAATATTCTTATTGATTAGCAACATTTCAAGAATGTCAAATTCTTTTTTTGTAAGTCCTATTTCTTTACCAGCTCTCCATACCTGATGTGTTTTATTATCCATGACTACATCTTTTACTTTGATTTCATCAAGTTTATTTTTTAATATTTTGTTTCTCATGTATACCCTAATTCTTGCTAATAATTCTTCTATTGCAAAAGGCTTCGTTAAATAGTCATTAGCTCCAGCATCAAGCCCCAATACTTTATCAGGTATGTCACTTTTAGCTGTTAACATTATAATAGGCACATAAGAAAATTGTCTGATCCTTCTACAGACTTCAATTCCATTTAAGCCTGGTAACATAACATCAAGAAGGATTAAATCGTATTCTTTATTTTCTAAATTTTTTAATCCTTCCCTTCCATCATATGCTACATCAACTTTATATCCTTCATGTGTAAGTTCCATTTCAATAAACATTGCCATTTGTCTTTCATCTTCTACTAAAAGTATTTTATAGTCATTCACATTACCACCTCCATAAAATAATAGTGAGCTATTAGCCCACTATATAATATCAATATATACTATTTTCTTAGTTCTTGCCATGGCCACCTCTCTCATTGTCATGGCCTTCTTTATTTTCCTTTACGGAACTTTTATTATTTATTCCTAATATAACACCATTTTGAGAGTCTAACTTAACTACTTGAAGCATATTCTCTTTATCTTTAATATTAAACTTGTATTCAAAAGTTGCTTCTTCAAAATTCAACTCCTTTTCTACCTTTAATACCTTACCAGGTATTTTCCCTAAAGCAATTTGTTGAAGTTGTTCCTGACTATATTTTATATTCGTTTTTGCCTTTGAATATATTATCCCCCCCCTACTGCTCCTACCACAATTATCACAGTTAATAGACTAATTGATGAAATAGCTATTATTCTCTTTTTATATTTTTTGCAGAATTCCTTTAAATCGACAAAAATATTTTTCATTTTTCTTCTCCAATCGTTAAAGAACTTCTATATCCTTTAGTAAATGAGCTGTAATAAATACTGCTGCATTCATAACTCTATTGATTTCAACATTGCAAGTTTTTCTGTTTTAATCAAAATTCTATTCCTCCCTCTATAATCTCTTTATTTATTAATATTTTTATATTAGGTAAATTAAAAAAACTAAAGATAAGATTAAAATCAAATTAAAAATACAGTTATGACTATGTTAACGCAGCACTTAATACAGTTAAAATACATTTAAATAATGTTAAAATACTATTATTTACTTTTATGTATTGATTTTTATATTAATCAGTATTATAAATATTATTAAGGGAGGTGCTATTTTGGATAGCAATATATTAAATGTTGAACAAGCTTGTAAGTTTTGAGGAACATATTCCAGCAAGAAAGATTGGGAGGTAATGGCGATTTAGTAAAGATGCTTTAATCAATTGGCTTTCTACAGGTGATTCTACCAATTACATTAATAAAAATGAGTTTTATCAAGTTTCTGAAGATGAAAAAGGAAAATCTGAAAATCTATTGAATAGCATATGTGAAAAGATATCCTCATTAAAAGATTCAAATAATATAGCTCAATTTCTAAAAATTGAGAAAGGTATAACTATACCAGAGAATTCCAACCTCAGAGTAAATTATAAACAACAACGAGATATTGAAAAACTTGAATTTAAAATATATTGGCCTCAAAGAGAAGAATTTAAAATTTTATAAGTATAAGGAGTTATTATATATGAATAATTTATGGTTTTTATTTGCTATATGTTCTGCTGTATTTGCTTAACTAGTAGCAATATTTGGCAAAATAGGTCTTAAATCAGTTGATGCCAATACTGCAACTGCAGTAAGAGCTGTTATCATGGCTATTTTTCTTATGGCTGTTATTTTTTTCCAAGGAAATCTCAATAAGATACCTCAAATAATTTCGAACAAAAAGGCATTTTCATTCATAATATTAAGTGGAGTTGCTGGAGCACTCTCATGGTTATTCTATTTTTTAGCATTAAAATTCGGTACAGTTGCTAAAGTAGCTCCAATAGATAAATTTAGCGTAGTAATTGCAACTGTATTATCTATTCTTTTCTTGGGAGAAAAAATAAGTAAATTAAACGGATTGGGTGTTGGATTAATAGCAATAGGTGCAATTATAGTTGCGTTAAGTTAAATTACAATATAAATAAAAACATATATAAAATAGTATGCAGTATGAGCTGCAAAGGTAACTGTAACCAGCTCAGGAATCAGGCAAGTAGTTATAAAGATAGCATTCGAGTTTAGGAAAAAACTTAAGATTTTAATGGCATCACAGTTGATTTTAGGGGAAATAATAAAAAACTAGACATTTTGACTTTCTTAAAATGCCTAGTTTTCTATGCTTTAATTTTAGTTAACACCAATTTTAGTATTAACTTATTATTAAAGTTTGATCAAATTATCTTTAAGAAATAGCTTAACTTCGTTGGAACATAAAATAAATTTTAAAATAAAGTTTGAGCAAAACTTGGCTGCTTTTATTTTTTTGATGTTTTATTTTTGAAATAAAGTTTGATCATATTTTATTTATATATTAAGTTCACAAATAAATTTTTATTATTACAAACTTATTTACAGTATTTGCCTAAAACATTGTAAATAAAAGTAGTGATTTATATGGAAAACATTAATATTCCAAACAACCTTAATAAATCTGACACTTCAAATTTAATATTAATTTACAAAAAAACCAATTTACCAATAGTACAGTATTTATTGGGAAATCCTAAAGGTGCCACATTAAAAAAGCAAAATGTATTTTTGGCAAATCGCAAGTTTCAAAACATTGACTCCCAGTGTAAATCATTATTAAAATTACAACAATTAAAATTAACCACAATATTCTATAATAATTGGTATACCGATATGACAAAATATTCAAACTGTATTAATTACGAAAACTCACTCTTTAGATGAGATATTCTCCCCATAAACACTATTTCCCAGCAAAAAGCCTATAAATATTATCCTCATCAAAAACACTCCTTTAAAACTATACTTCAAACTAAAATTTGAGGATAAATGTTTATTGAATTCAATAGAAAGTCCACTCAAAATCAAATAAATTATATTTAATACAAACTACATACCTAACATAAAATTATACAGATTTAAATTTTTCGCAATACTCATTAATAAAGCTATCTGGTAAAAGCTTGAATTTTTTTAACAACTCATCGCATTTTCTGTTCATAGTAATTTCATCAAAATCTAAATAACACAATTCATTAAAAAGACTGTTAACATTAACTATTAATTTATTTAAAGATTTTAATGTAAATACCAAAGTTTCATTAGTATGTGCACCTTCTGTGACAAAATCTGTAGGATGTAATGATACTTTTTCTCCTTTACATCCTGGATACTTTTCCTTAAACCATTCAAATGACTCTAATAGCTGACCATGTTCTTTTTTATTTAATGGATTTTTTGTTTTCTTCTTACTTTTGCATTCTATTATTAAAAACTTTTTACTTTCTATTCTCCATAATACATCAGGACCTTCTCCATATACATATTCTGGTCTTTGACATTCAAAACCAATTAAATTTCCTAACTGCTTCATAGAATTTTCAAATTGATTTGCTGATGAACTCGGTGTTAATTTAGATGTTATGTTACTAATTTCGCTTATAAGCCCCTTCCTATAGGAATATTTTTTTAAACTATCCACTATTTTTTTTGATTGATTAGATGGCTCTTGTAAATATTCATATGGTATATCAGAAAGTGGCTTAAATAATTGATTATTTCCTTTATAAGCTTCTTTTTGTAAAATCCTAGCTTTATCTCTTTCACCTAAATCATTATAAATCTTAGCTAATATTTGTTTTAACCAACTTTTCAACTTGATATCCAATACGTCCTTAATTAAATTATTTAATTCTTGTTTTGCAAGATTTAGATCACCAATTAAGTAATAATTAAAAAATCTTCTTTCTGCCGCTGCTTCTTTAATAGTTTTTTCATAACTTATTTTATCATTACTTATATCTGCTAACATTTCCGCATGAAGTGAAGTCCACTCTGGGTCTCTAACATAACACCTCTTAATAGTTGAATATAATTCATCTACATTTGTTATTTCTTTACTTATATCATTGCCAAGTTCTAGCTGTGCTCTTGTAGATGGACTGAGTAAATTTAAATTTGAGCGCTCACTTATCCAAGTTATTATATCATCACCTTCAAGTAAAATAACGCAATAATCTCCGGCTCCCCTAGTCGCTCTCCCTATTCCCTGTTCGATTCTGTGTGCAACAATTGAATTTATTAACTGACTACCATTTAATACAGATGCGATATATCTATCATATGCATTCATAACTCCAGGTTTTCCTGCCATAATTAATAATCTACAAGTATCTGCTGGTAAGTCTATACCATCATATCTATTAGCCCAAATAAAGGGGCCCTTGCTATCATGTTTCGTCATTTTTTCCACTTGTGCTAATACCTCTGCACTTTTAGCTGCAAATTCTCCTATTTCAGTCCATTGATTTGAAGCTATTGACGATGGTGTTAAAATTATAACTCCATATTTTTCTGATATTACCTTGCACAGATCTTTTACCAATTGTTTTATATCAGCGTTTATGTTCATTAATGCTGGTGCTAATATCATTCGTTCTCCCATACTAACATTACTATCTACCTCTATAGGATTTAATACTGAATTATAATCCGCATCAAAGGTTGTAATAATGGTGCTATCATTAGCTAAAGTAGCCGACATATAAATCCTCTTTTTGCAATTTATAAATGTTGGAAACAAGTTAACTAGTGGATATATAGGCGTTATACTTATTTCTTTTGTATCAATTAAGCAATGACAATATTTTAAGTTATCTCTCAATAGTTTCCATTGAAATTTAAATTGATCAGATTTGTCTTTTAATAAATTTCTAATTTGAATTTCTTTTGCCTTCCATGCCCAATATGGTACTTCTAGTACTTTACTATCTTTACCACCTGTAACATCATCGAATATACCAATTCGTTCAATATCTTTAAAATCATTCCTAAATATTCCTACTATTTCATCGTAAAGTTCACTATTTTTATCATTATACTCTACTTTCAAAGTAAACTGATCCCTCACTATAGATCCAGAAGTATGAGCATCATCAAAAATAATACCCTCTACTGAAGTAATATCTACATCACCTTCCAAGCCAAATGTAGACATACCATTGAATAGTGCACTATATGTAGCAACCATTATGCAATTTCCACTTTTAAATCCTATCGGTATTCCTTTTCCTGAAACATACTTAGCCACCTTTATTCCATATTGTTTTGCTTTATCAAATGTTTGGCTTACAAGTTGATTTGTTGGGCACAAGTAAAGAACTGAGCCTTTAGTTTCATTAACAATAGATTGTGCTATTAGCAATCCTATTATTGTTTTGCCTCCACCTGTATTTAGTTTTATTACTAGATCTTTTTCATTCCTTCTTTGAAACCATTCATCTAATATTATTTGTTGGCTATGCCACAAGTCATTTATTCCTTCTGGTGCTAGTCTTTTAAAAATATCATATGGTTTAATTGGATCTGCAGTTTTTCTCTTTTCTCTCAATTTTTTGAAATCAACCATCTCATTCTCCCCCAAACATTATATTAATTACTAATAAATATATAAAGTTAATATTAAATTATCTTATATATACATAGATTATATCTTTTACTTAATTTGTTTTATTCCTATAATTCAAACAATTTGTGCGCTTTTAAGCTTTACAATATTTTATCTTTCACAAAATCTTTAATTTCTAATTAATTATAAAGTTTTATTTTTGTTATAGAATAAAATCATTTAATATTTTTTAATATGCTTTTATCTGAACTCTTTTAATATTAAAGATATTATAATTAAAATAAAATTTTGTATGCAAAAACTTGCTGAATCAAACCATTGATTCACAATAGTTATCTCAATAAATTTCAATTATATTAAGAAAAATGCGGTATCTATATTTAATTAATCGTTTTTTACACTCATGTAAAATCCATTATAATATGTGACAACGTAATAATATTACCGTTAATTCTTTTATGTTTTGTTTCAAAAACTTTATTATGCTCATATTTTGAGGATATATCTTTAAATGATCCATCTAATGCTATATTATTAAGATTTAACGAAAGAAGCCTGTCCAGTTTCGTAAAATCACCTGTCTCTGCAAACGCAATCATTCCACCTATATCCATATTCTCTGAATAAATGTTATCAAAAAATCTCTTCATACCCTCATTTAAATACTGATCTTTAAAATGACTTGCGGTCATGTTATTTTTTATAAATCTTTTACATTCAAATGCAATATATTTATCTTGTAATTCACTAATATAACAACATATATCAATACGACCAGTATCTTTATAAGTTTCTTTATCATATGTTCCATTTTCAGTAGATATATTAAAGATTATTCCAAACATACTTTTGTTTTTAGACATACTTTCAACTAATAAATTTCGTCTAGTATCTTCTATTGGAGTTTTAGAAAATTTATGATTTTTTATTTCATTATAGCTATATACTATCAATTTAATATAATTAGTTATTACCCCTGTTTTTACTTTTCTAAACCACCAGGGAGAATCTTGCGATGTTTTATCAATCATAAATTTTCCGCCCCCTCAAAAGAATTAAAAATGCAGTCAACAAAATAATTTGCATCTTTTATTGCACTCATCTTGGTCCAATTTTTATATTCTTTTGTTTTTATAACAAAAAAACCTTCTTGTAAAAAACCGCTAATATTATTTTTAACAATCACTTCTGTATTTAGATTTTCTAAACTCATTATTCCCAATAAATCAGGTATTTTTTCTAAAATTTTTTCAGTTAAACAATCATCTGAATTATCATTAATGCAATTACTTATCCTAAAAAAAACAATTGTATACAATTGTTTTGAATAATTTTTAGATGCAACTACATTAATATCTTGACCTTTCAATAATCTATTAAAATAATCACAAATATATTTAGAATATATTTTATAATCCTTCGTAGTAGCTATCTCCTTTTTTAATGTTTTCTTGTAAATCTCAGGTTCAATGTCATTAAATGTATACTTTATCGTTTCTTTATCTATATCATTTAATTTATATAAATCATAAATCATATTGTCTATGTCTTTTTGAATATCTTCTATTATCATAGCCTTTTCTTGCTTTTGTATGTCTTCAATAGCCATTGTTTGTATCTCACCTAATAATTTTTCTATTTTAATAGTCTTATCACAAATTTTTATAATTTGTTCCTTATTACCTTTTACATCTACAATAGGAAAATTACACAGATCTACTTTACTTAATTCAGGCTTAATAGAAGACATAATCTTAGTAGTATGAATGTAATAATAATGAAATAATTTTGAATTAATAACTGCCTCCAAGTATCTTATTATCAATTTATTATTACCCGATTTATCTGCAATACAATGGAAATCATCTGTAAACAATATAGGATTTTCACAATAAGCAGCTCCCCAATTTTTTCTATTGAATGTACGTTTAATTAATATTTTGTTTTTATATTTGTACATTTCCGTTTTTCTAGGTCTTTCATAGTATTCTTGTGTTATTTTAGGCAAATTTTTATAATCTATAATATACTTTCCGAATGCATTTTTTAGATTTCCTCCGCGAAATTTAAGAAATTCTTTTCTTTCATATTTCTTATTTCCAACTACATATCCACGTTCACACATTAGCTTACTTTCTTTGCTATTAATCAATTCTCCTAATGTACAGTTATTCATATATAACTTCTTTATTACCCTAAAATCAAATTCATCTCCATAAGTCAATACTCTCCATATATAATCATATTTTTCTACAATATTTCTATTTATTTTAATAATTTCGGCCTTATCATAAACTATTTTATTGAATAATTTTGAAAACAAATTAGGTTTAAATGAATAATAATTAAAATTATAATTGTTTTTATTCATTCTAAGTATTTTATAACACACAATTGAACATGGTGCACTAGCATTTATAAATAGCATATTCTTTAATCTGTTTAAGTTGAAAATTTCAAGCAATTCATAATTTTCATAAAAAAATCGTCTATATTCTTTTGCATTATGATTAATAAAAATGCTATTTGGTACTATTAATGTTATAATCGTATTCTTATTGCAAAAATCTTCAACCCTACATAAGAAAGCTTGTGCCAATTGTCCATCAGATATAGGTATACTTCTTTTTTTACAATAATCTATATGATCTCCTTCATTTTTACTTACCCAAGGTGGATTTCCAATAATTAAATCAGCTTTTATATTAATTTCATTAAGTTCACTATCAAAAAAACTACACCTATGTAAATTTATTCCTATAAGGTTTGGAAATTTAAACCTATTCTCCATAATATCTTTTGGTTTTAAATATTCCAATAACGCTATATATAAACTAAAGCATGTTATTTTCAACGACTCTTCATTAATGTCGACTCCAAATATATTATTAGTTAAAATATCAGTTAATGTATTTCCATCTATTGTGCCATGTTCTCCTATGTAATAATTAACCATTTTTTTAAAGGCTTCGACCAAAAATATTCCAGAACCACATGCAGGATCAAGTACTTTAATTAAATTTTTACCATCCAACATTTCAACTTGATTAAAACATTTATCAATCATAAAATCTGCTAAAAAATAAGGTGTGTAATAAGCTCCATTAGTATTTGCAGTATTAGTTTTTAAAATTTCATCACCTAAATCAAAAAATGTTTCGTATATATTACTTATAAGTTCTATAGGAATTATAGCGAAATCATAATAAAACATCGTAATTTGACAATTACCATCAATGTAAATATCATCACCAAGAAAAAAATCATATACAACATTAATTTCATTTTTGTTAGGAAAAGGACTTTTATCACTTATATCAAACAAATCTCCATTAAATCTTTTTTTCATATATCTAAAAAATTTTTTTATTTTTTCCGTGTCATTATTTTTTAGTAACATTACAAAATTGCTTGCTTTATAAGGCAAAAAGGCACTTTCGCCTATCATTCCTCTATCTTCCAGGTACTTTATAAATATACATTGTGCTAAAAAATCATACGCATTTTTTAATGGCATATGGCATTTATTGTACAACCTTCTTATTGTCTCCCTAAGGTTGCTTAAAAGCCTTGTATCAACACGATTTTTTTTATTAATATATAAATTTAATTTTTCTAACACTAATCCTGATATAATGTTCTCATTACTCAATAATTCTAATAAATCAATATTATTATTTTTCTTCGAAGAAAACAACATCTTACTTTCATCTATTGCAAAATTGTTATATATTCTTATTTCATTAGGTAAAATAATTATAGAAAACGGTATATCATTCTTATTCCAATATTTTAGATGATTTTTTACTATTTCTCTTTCATCTATAAAATTCAATTTTTTTATACCTAAAACTGTGTAATTTTTGCCATCCAATGATATACTATAAGTTGCATCATATAAATCTCCGGATCCATTATTAATTTTAAAATTTATAGAATCCTTATATTCTAATAATGATATTAACTCTTCAAATATATTTGAACTGGTATAATATTCATTATTATTTAAATTCTCTATAAAAATTTTATATTTATTGTTCATAGTACAATACCTCTCAAAGAATTATATTATAATGTATTATTTTTAAAATATATACCCATTCAATAAATATTTTACAAATTTATACTAATGTATCATTTTCATATAAATAACACATAAACTATTTATTATATGTTTTATATTGTATAATTTATTTAACATTCTATAATTTTTTGTATATAAAAATTACTTTATTATATAATTCTTTATTAATATGTTTATTTCTTATAACTTGAACTTCCAATGCTTCAACTTCTTTAATAGCACCATTACTCCATTTTCCACTTTCATTAACAACTCCCAATAATAGTATACTATAAATCGCTTTCCAATTCATTAATTTTTGAGATTTTAGTATCAGCATTGACAAAGCCCTACCTTCCCTTTCAGCCTCAATCAAACTGCATTCTCTACCATCCATCATAGCAACCTTCCCTATAGCATACCTTCTCCTAGTAACTCCATCACTAAGTCTTGCAAATCTCTTGCCTTTTTTTCCCTCAGGGAGTTCTCCCGTAATTACCTCAACTGTTTTTATGTTATGTCGTTTTTGTAAAAGCTTTAAAATATCAATAAACTCTGTCAATTCACCTTTTTCTTCAACTTTATCTACATTCTTAAATTCTAATCCTCTAATTACTTCTTCTCCACCGGCATCTGCTGTTGTTCTTAAATGATCATCTTCTAAAATATATTTCTTGGTATTTTCATCTTCAACTTTTCTTGTTATTCTAAGACCTTTTTTCTTTTTATTTATTTGAGGAAGTCTTTCATATTCATGTTCTATTGATGAAGTGTCTATTTCTTCTGAATTTCTCGTTGACCCATTACCTTCTGAGGTTAATTCTCTGTTTGAATTGGAGTTCTTATTAACATATTTTCTTATCTTTGCTTGATTGCTAACTTTAGTTTCCTCCAAGCTTGGATGATATATGTGGAATGTCAACATTTTTCTAGACAACTTTTTTAAGGTTATTTAACTTAAATTGATATGGAGTTACATATCCAAGAGATGAATGAATTCTATGGTTATTGAACCAGTTAACATAATCTGCTAGCTGCCATTTCAACTCATCAAGTGATTCAAATACTTTTCCACGTACAAATTCTGTTTTTATAATTTTAAATGCTGCTTCTGCAACTGTGTTATCATAAGGACATCCTTTCATACTAAGTGAACGTTTAATTTGAAAGGCCAGCATTGCCTCATCTATAATTTTGTTTTTAAACTCATTACCTCTATCTGTATGAAAAATTTCAATATTCCTTAGATTGCCATTTACTTTTGCAAAAGCTTTTCTTACTAATGCTGCATCTTTATGGTTCCCTGCACTGTAACCTATAATCTCACAGTTAAAAAGGTCAACAAGTATGCAGATATACTCCCATCTGTCTCTAACTCTGACATATGTAAGATCGCTTACTACAACATTCCTGTATGGTTGATTCTTAAATTCCCGTTTAACCAGATTATCTATTTTTGATTCATTGAATTTATCCACATGTGGTTTGAACTTTAATTTTGTATAACTGGATACAAGAGTATTTTGTTGCATTATTCTGCCTATTTTCCGCCTTGAAACTCTGTATCCTTTTTTCTGTAACTCAACCTTGATTTTTCGTGTTCCATAATTATTCCGGCTTGAGTTAAATATGTCCTTAATCATAGATATAAGAGCATCTTCACTGTTTTTCTTTCTACTTTTATAGTAATAGGTACTTCTTGAAATCTGGAGGACTTTGCACATTGCTGATACAGAGTATTTGTGGGAATTCTTCCTTATCACATTTACTTTCGTCCCAAAATCAGCGCAGCTTGTTTTAAAATATCATTCTCCATCATAAGTTGTTTGTTCTTCCTGCGCAGTTCTATAAGTTCCTGTTCTTCCCTGCTTCGATTATCCTTTTCCTTAAATGACCCCGTATTTTCAGACTGCCTTATCCATCTACTCACCATTGATAATGATAGACTATATTCCCTGGCAATCTCACTTTTCATCTTACCATTATGATAAAGTTCTACTATTTGATTCTTAAATTCCGTTGTATAATTATGTCTCTTTTTTGTTTCCTTTTTTTCAGACATGATTAATTTCCCCTTTTCTATAATTATTTTATTATATCATGTTCCTAAAAAAGTTGTTTTATTTATTGTAGCCTATCCACTACTTGCATTTAATTTTATTACTTCTGCGCCTTCAGCCGAAATAGTTTCCTTTCCCAACTTGAAGGCCTCTTTTTCTCTATTAAGCTCTTTTTCAACTGCTCTATTTATTTTGATTCCTTTAAGCTTTTTATTATTACTTTCACCATTAATCTCTATAGACTTTTTCTTTCTAGCAGCTTTGACTATTTTATCTATTTCTAAATCGACATCAACTTTTAGCTGATTTTGCCTATTCTTTTGTGCTTCCTTTAACTCTGAAATAAGTTCAAAATTAAATATAATCTCCTCTAAAATGCAATCCTCATACTGTTTACTTGGATCAAGTAAATAACACGTTTCAAAGCTTTTGCCTTCTTCATAGGAAATGTAAATATTATTCATATTCCTTGGATCATACAGTATTTCTATACTTCTAACCTTTGATTTTATGAACCACTGCTCCTCCAGTGCTTTTTGTGAACCGTAATATAATCCCTTAAATCTTATACCTGCTCTTGAAACATTAGCTCTGCCCCTCGGAAGTACATTTAATCTTAAAACCTCTCTATCAACAGTTCTAAGTCTTCCTTTTTTATTTTCTATTCCCCAATTCCAAAGTGCTGATGGAATTGGAGCTATGTTATCCTTAAGCATTTCAATTTCTACTGGATACTTGTCAATTTGTTTATTATTATGTTCCAATACAAGGTTTATATATATCTTTGTAAACTCTTCTAAAGTAAGGGTTGCATCCAGCCTATAATCCCTATCTCCCCTTTTCCTATATTCCTTTTGGATTGCACCAGGGGTCTTGTGCTTGATTTTCTCATTAGTAGTTTTAAAACTTCTCTCAACTATTCCCTTTAAGTCTCCTCTATATGGTGGTGTGTTTTCTATTTTAATATTTAAATTATTTATCAAATTTTCTACCGAATACCCTTCAAACTCTCCTCTATCAGCTATTATAATATCTGGAATATGTTTAGCTGGCCACTGCTCCTCCACTATTTCTATACCATAACTCTTACAAAATTCAACCTTATCTGTAATCATATTATTCAGTGCCATCATAGCTCCAAGCCATGATGGTCCCTCTAAACCAACATAAATACCTGTTACAAGTCTTGAAAAAACATCAATTATGGCATAAACTACAGGCCTACCTATAATCCTGTTTCTATCTAAAGAACTAACTAAATAAATGTCTGCAATTGTAGCATCCACCTGAAATCTTGTACCCGGTCCATCTGTTTCAATTGTTGAGTTACTAAGCAGTTCTCTATTTTTTAATTCAAATTCCTTCGCGCTTTCTCTTAAAACTATATCCTTCTTTGGATCTTCATTTTTTTTGAACCAGTAATAAAATTGGTCATAAGTAGGTATTCTTGATTTATCCCATACTTTATATTTAAGTTCATTATTTTCTTTATATGTATCAGAATAAAAATCTCTTAGTATTAGCTCATATGTTTCTTTTAATGATATTTTATTTGCATTTCTATAATATTTATTTATGGCAAAACTAAATTGTTTTTTTATATTCTCTGTTATATTTATTCCTTGTATTATATTGCCATTATAATCAGCTCTCTTAGGTCTACCTACTTTATTTTCAGTTAACTTCTTTTCTTTTCCTCTTCCTCCAGAATTTATATAGTCGGGTAGCAACGAATTTTTACTTAACCCTCTTTGCCAGTATCTACTTAGTATTTTTTTCACCTTTGTTAAACTTAAATGGCTTTCATCTGCCATTTCTTTAAGCGTTTTATTCCTAGTGCTTACATTTAAAATATCATGTTTCTTCTCTTCCCAATACTTTGAAATAAATTCCCAATCCATATTTCTTTTATCTATTTGAATTTTTGAAAGTTTACTTTCATCAATTAATCTTGCAAAAGGATCTTTTATAACCATTAACCTATTTGCATCTACTTCATCCTGTAAGATTCGTAATAGTTCCTTTTTAGGCATAGATGTAACTGAATCGATGTTTACATAATAAACATTTTCTTTTGAAACATGTATGATTCTAATTCTAGTACCTGTATCTGTATATTTAAAGACAGTATTAATTGTAATCATATTGCCTCCAACTTATTAATAGACTTTTCAATTACATTAGTAATTGGTATTACTTTATTAACATCTATTTTCTCAACAATATTAACTTCGATAATTTTATTTATAATCAAATACTTAAATATACTCAAACCGCTTCCTATTTCAAGACTCATATCTTTGTCAAAGGTATTGCATATAGTTCTCATAGTTTTATTACTTCCTACTATTCTCTTTATAAATTCATAGATTAAATCAATAAATTCAAGCTTTTCAATACCCTCAAAACAATCTAGGTCTTTAATATTTTTATATCCATATGCAAAGCTTATATTAGTTGCAATAGTTTTATCTATTTCATTTTCCGTTACAATTCCCCAATCTATTTTTCTTTTCTCCCAATACACTCTCTCAATTTCAAATTTTTCAAGTATTCTTTTATTAAATAATTTGTCCTTAGCTTTTATTGTTCTAGCTACTTCAGTTAATTTATTATCATCATTTTTAGTTATTAAAAAATCTGTTGTCATTACAACATATTCACCAGTTTTAGGGTTTTTAGGATGTTCTAAACCAAGCTCATTTGCAATAAGAAGGGTATCCTCTAAAGGTAAAAGTGGAAATTGTTACCTAATATCAACAACCTGTTCTGAATATTCAAGAATATAAAAATAATTTCTTTCCATATCGGATAAAAATTGATGTTCTCTTCCTGTCTTTATTCCTTTTAATCTAGTACTCCTCCCTAAAGACGGCACATCTTGAATGTTAATCCAAGGCTTATATTCAAAGCCTATTCCTTGGCCTCTTCCTTCTTTAATCATTTTTTCTACATTAATGTTTCTTTTTCTTTTTGACATTCAACTTACACCACCTAAAAGTAAAGGCTATACACTCTTTCGCATAAGAATGTATAGCCTTACTACTATAAATTTATATTTCATTGTTTTGCCTATACGTCTTACGTATAGTAGTATATACTTTATTATTTTTTTGATTCATCTTTTTTTCAAATGATTAAACTTTTTTACAAATGGTGCGACTTTTTTTCAAATGGTTAAACTTTATTTCAAAATTACAGGTTTTATTTAAGATTTTTAACTCTATTCCACTGTGACTGATTTTGCCAGGTTCCTCGGCTTGTCTACATCGCAGCCTTTTTTAATAGCCATATAATATCCTAGAAGCTGAAGAGGAATTACTTCAAGTACAGGTGCAAATACATCCATTATTTTAGGAAGATAAATTATTGAATCCACTGAATCCTCTACATCCTTGCTTCCTTCTATTGCAAGGCCAAGCACTTTCGCACCCCTCGTAGTCAGTTCCTTAATATTACTTATCATTTTCTCAACCAGCTTCTGTTGAGTTGCTCCTGCTACAACTATGGTTCCATTTTCAATCAAAGCTATAGGTCCATGCTTCAGCTCTCCACCAGCATATGCCTCTGAATGGATATATGATACTTCTTTTACCTTTAACGATCCCTCCATGGCAACAGCATAATCAAGTCCTCTTCCTATATAGAACATATCCCTGTGAGTATAATTTCCGGCTGCAAAATCTTCAACAATATTTTCATTTTTCAATACTTTTTCAGCTTTTTCTGGAAGAGTAAGCATCTCTGATTTCAATTCTTCAATTTCTTCTTCATTTAAAGTACCTTTATTTTGTGCAAGAAACAAAGCCAATGTATACATTACGATAAGTTGTGTCACATAGGCTTTAGTAGATGCAACTGCAATTTCAGGTCCGGCCCAGGTATAAAGAACATCTTCAGCCTCCCTTGATATTGTACTGCCTACAACATTTGTTACAGCTATTACTCTTGCGCCCTTTTCTTTTCCTTCTCTAAGTGCTGCTAGGGTATCAGCCGTCTCACCGGACTGACTCACTATTATCATCAAGGTTCTGTTATCTATTATAGGATCTCTATACCTGAATTCCGATGCTACATCTACTTCTACAGACATTTTTGCAAGCTTTTCTATTGCATATTTCCCTATAATTCCAGCATGATATGCTGTTCCACAAGCTACAATATATATTTTATCTATATCATCTATCTGTTCTTTTGTCAGTTTTATATTATCAAGAGTAACAGGTTTTCCCGGCATAATTCGTGAAGTCATTGTATCCTTTATTGCCTTTGGCTGTTCGTGTATTTCCTTTATCATGAAATGATCGTATCCGCCCTTTTCAGCAGCATCTGCATTCCATGTTACATGAAATATATCCCTATTGATCTGATTCTTGCTGCCGTCTAAAATCTTTACACCTGTTTTATCAAGTACTACAAACTCGTTGTCATTCAACAGATATACATCTCTTGTATAATTCAATATGGCAGGTATATCAGAAGCTATAAAATATTCATTGTTTCCGGTACCAACTACAAGAGGGCTGTCCTTCCTTGCTGCAACAATCTTGTCTGGTTCCCTGGATGAAATCACCCCTATGGCGTAGCTTCCTTTCAGTCTGGAAACCGCCTTCATTACAGCATCTGTCAGATCGCCATGGTAAAAATAATCTACAAGCTGTGGAATAACTTCCGTATCTGTATCTGAAACAAATTTATAGCCTTTGGATTTAAGCATCTGTCTCAATTCAACATAATTTTCTATTATGCCATTGTGAACTACACTTATAGTTCCATCTCCATTACTGTGTGGATGTGCATTTACATCTGACGGCTCACCATGTGTTGCCCATCTTGTATGCCCTATTCCTATATATCCTTTCAAAGGTTTGTCTTTCAATTTACCCTCTAAATTTGAAAGTCTTCCCTTGCATTTAGTTACATTTATATGATCATTGTCAATTACCGCAACACCTGCTGAATCATATCCTCTGTATTCAAGCTTACTCAAGCCATTCACCAATATAGGTGTTGCATTCTCATTACCAACAAACCCAACTATTCCGCACATACTAATCTTCCTCTCAAAATTTGATAATTTGGATTTATCCTGTTATAAAACTATATTTTAGATACACAAACAAAATCCCCATACTCCAACATCTAAAAAAGAGTATAAGAAATGAGCCTATTGATATTCTTTTTTTAACAGGACATAATTGTGATTGATATAAGGGATACAAGAATTATCCCAGCTTCTCAATGAATATTGAGGTTTCAACACCAGACTGATGTTGTTTCAGAAATCACTTTCTGAGTTTATCAGCCGTTAACGGTAGTGCGACATACCGTGGGGCACCCGCCGAAGAATTCGATACTCCCCATCCTCGTCAACTTAAGTGACACTCCAAATCTATGATTGGGTTAGTGGAACTTGAATTTCACTTAAGTCCTGGCGCTTTTATGAAATAATTTCTTTATAATCACCTTCCTTCCCGAAATTAACAGCTTTAAATATTCCGTCAATACATTATATGATTTAAAATCATTCTTTGTCAACTATTAACACTATTAACTTTATATTAACATGTCTATATTTTATAATCAAACAAGATATAAATACCCATCCGGCATCTATACCTTGCATACAAAAACATCAATTATAAATTGGCCTTTTTTTCAATCAAACTTGCAAGATTACTCGCCATGTCATCTATTTCAGACTGTATCTTTCCTTCCAGCATTACCCTGACAAGCGGTTCTGTTCCAGATGGCCTTATAAGGACTCTCCCGCACCCATCCAATTTTTTCTCCATTTTTTCTATTTCAGACATTATCTGCTCATCTTCATTATATATATTTTTCTTGTCATTGGGTACTCTGGCATTTACAAGTACCTGCGGCAGCTCCTTTATAAAGGATGCAAGTTCCGAAAGAGTCCTGCCGCTCTCTTTTACTATGGAAGCTATTTGAAGTGCTGTAACAAGTCCGTCACCTGTCGTATTATAATCCAGCATAATTATATGTCCTGACTGTTCGCCGCCCAGTACATACCCATTCTTTTTCATTTCTTCCAGAACATATCTATCTCCAACCTTTGTCTTTACAGTATTTATATTTTCATTTCTCAATGCTATATCCAGTCCAAGATTACTCATAACAGTAACAACTACAGAATTTTTATTCAATCTTCCCCTGGATTTCAAGTACTTTCCTATTATTCCTATTATAAAATCACCATTTATCAAATTTCCATTTTCATCTACAGCAAGGCACCTGTCTGCATCGCCGTCAAAAGCAAGTCCCAAATCACATTTCTTTTTCACTACATAATCCATAAGTTCCTCTGGATGCGTAGAACCGCAATTTTTATTTATATTTATTCCATCAGGATCATTGTTTATTACATAAACGTCTGCACCCATCTCCTTGAAGGCTTTGACCGATGTCTTGGATGATGCTCCATTTGCACAATCAAGTGCTACCCTGAGCCCCTTTAAATTTACATCTATAGTTGATTTGGCAAATTCTATATAGTCAGTAAGAGCCTTGTATATTTTATTTGTCTTGGCTCCTATTTTTTCACCTGTCAGTACATCTATTCCCTTAAATTCACTTTCAATAAGTCGTTGTATTTTATCTTCCAGTTCATCTGAAAGCTTATATCCCTGTCCATTAAAAAATTTAATTCCATTGTATTCTACAGGATTATGAGATGCCGATATTACAACACCCGCATCTGCACCGTATTTTTTTGTGAGATATGCTATTGCAGGTGTTGGTATGACCCCTACACATATGGCTTTTGCTCCAACTGAAAGTATTCCTGAAACCAATGCCCCTTCAAGCATGTCTCCAGATATTCTCGTATCCATTCCAACAAGTATTTTAGGGCTTCCGGCTCCTTCCGTCAGTACACAGGCCCCGGCCTTCCCCAGCTTGTACGCCAGTTCACATGTCAATTCCTTGTTTGCAATCCCTCTGACTCCATCAGTTCCAAACATTCTATGCATTAAAAATACCTCTCTTATCAATTGTTAATCTTAAAATCAAATACACAAATCACATTATATTATACTGTGAATATTTATTCAAATGTTATTTATTTAAAAAGGCTTGTATTTACACATTATTTTTTCAGCTACTTTTATTCCATCAACTGCCGAAGATATTATACCTCCTGCAAATCCCGCACCTTCACCACATGGATAAATTCCCCCTGCAGATATGCTTTCAAGATTTTCATTCCTCGGTATCCTGACAGGTGCTGAAGTTCTAGTCTCTATTCCGGTTATAACACCATCTCCACTTGAAAACCCCTTTATTTTCCTTTCAAAATTCACAAATCCATCTTTAAGTGCCTCAATGACAGACGAAGGAAGACACCTCCTTAAATCTGCAAAATTATACCCGGGTCTGTAGCTTGGTTTTACACTTCCAAATTCATGCGATACACTATCTTCCAAAAAATCCCTTATTAATTGAACTGGTGCTTCGTAGCTTTCTCCTCCAACTTTATATGCCATACTCTCATAATGTCTCTGGAATTCCATACCGCTGAGAGGAAGATTATCTTCAAAGTCATTTTTGTCTACAGTTACAACTACAGCGGAATTGGCATTTCTTCCATCTCTTTTATAGTTGCTCATTCCATTTGTAACCAGCATGCCATTTTCGGAAGATGCTGCTACAACTTCTCCTCCAGGACACATGCAGAAGCTGTACACACCTCTTCCATTTTTACTTTTTGAAGTAAGTCTATAATCCGATGCACCAAGCCTTGGATGTCCGGCATATCTTCCATATTGATTTACATCTATCATGTGCTGGAGATGTTCAACTCTTACCCCAATGGCAAAAGGCTTCTGCTCCATAAATATGTTCTTTTCAAGCAACATCTCATATGTATCTCTTGAACTGTGCCCTATGGAGAGCACAAGATCATCACATGGCAGTTCTTCACTACCTATTGTAATTGACTCAAGTTTATCGTTTCTGACATTAAGATCGTTTAACTTCGTATTGAATAATATTTTTCCTCCATTTTTTTCTATTTCACATCTTATATTTTTTATAACATTCTTAAGTATGTCAGTTCCAATATGTGGCTTGCCGCTGTACAATATTTCTTCAGGTGCTCCATGCCTGACAAAAGTCTCAAGTACAATTCTACATCTGCCGTCTTTTGTTCGCGTAGTAAGCTTCCCATCTGAAAAAGTGCCTGCACCACCTTCCCCAAATTGTACATTTGATTCGGTATTCAATTGTCCGGTTTTCCAAAATCTCTCTATGGTGTTTGTTCTATCCTCTACCTTCTCACCTCTTTCCACTATAATAGGTTTATAGCCGAATTTGGCCAGTAGAAGACCTGCAAACATTCCAGCAGGTCCCATCCCTATTACAACTGGTCTATTAATGAGTTTTTGTGTCCCAAGTTTAACGTTATACTGATGTCTTTCATAAAATACTATATTTTTATCATGTATTCTTGACATCAATCTCTCTTCGTCTTCAGTTTCAATTTCTACTATATAATTCAACCTTATTTTGTTTTTTCGCCTGGCATCTACAGATTCTCTCAATATTCTAAATCTTTTTATACTCTCTTCATCTATATTCAATTTTTTAGCTGCCTTGGTCTTTAGAGTTTTTAAATCTTCATCAAGATTTATAGTCAAGCTATTTATTTTAATTGGCATTTTCACCCTCCGATGTTTTTTTGCTGATAATAACTTTCACGTTCTGTGGATTCTTTGATATAAGAGATACACCTTCAGGAAGTATCACATTTAAAGGAACGCTTTCCTCACCCTGGGACACGGAAGATAGATCTATAAAGCAAGATATGTCATTCTCGCTCAAATTGCTTAAAATACTTTCATTCCCGGAAACTACAATTGAAGAACTATTGTTTGAAAGTTGAGCCGTATAATTGTTATTCAGATTTCTCATTTCTATGTTAAGATTAAAGCTCTTCTCTTCAACCCCATTTGATTCACCACTTTTGGTTACTTCAACTTTCAAATTTACATATCCATTGCTATTTACAAGCTTTATTCCATCAGGTATTATCAATTTTACATCCACACTCCTGCTGCTTGAAATCGGGCTTAAATCCAATGGTTCCGTATCCAACCCATCCAGACTGGAAACAAGCTTGCGTTCGCCTGATACATATACTTTATCAGGCAGAGATACTACTGATCTAAGTATCATATTATCCTGAATCTTACCTACAGTCTTTATTTGAACAGGTACACTCTTGATATAAGCAACAGGTATATCTATGTTGACATATTTCGGACTTATATTTACATTTTTTACAATAGTTCCAGATGAATCCTCTGCTTCAAGAGCAACTTTTACTTTTGTATTTTTGCTGATATTTTTTATATTATATCTTGCAACTACATAATTCAAATTGTAGACTATGCTTGACGGACCGGATATCTGAGCATTTTTTATATTCAGCACAGGATTTACTGCATGAAGTCCATTCTTGGTTTCACCCTCTATGATAAGTTTTACTGGAACCGTCTTCTTAAAAATATCATCCAGTTCTATGGTCATCCATAAATTTTCTTCATTTAATATACTTATATTCTTCGGGCGCTTTTTAACTTTCACAGGTACATTGTTTTTCCCTTTTTTCATGACATAAGAACTCAAATCACATTCCAGTTCAAAATCATCAGGATTTATTGAAAACACCTCCGAAGCATTCCCTTTTACATCAAGAGATATTTTGTAATTATCGTCTCCTACCTTTATAAGATTTGACCGGGTGAGTGCAGTTTCATTTACTATTTTCACTGGAACAGAAATCTTCCTTTCCCTCATTGGATTTTCTACATTAAATATGTAAAGCCACAAGATAAAAGATATAATAATACAGCAGGCCCTTACAAGGATTTGGTTTTTTGAAATTTTCGCTTCCATTTATTTACTTTCCCCCTAAATCCCGACTGTTTTTCAGATCTGCTTTTCATTATACGTATCAATAAATTTCTAAGATGGTCTTTCGTATAGTCCCGTGTAATTCGGCCATGCACCGCAAGTGAAATAACCCCGGTCTCCTCAGATACAATAATCACCAGTGCATCTGATTTTTCAGATATTCCAAGTCCTGCCCTATGTCTTGTACCTAACTTCTTGTTCAAATCCCCATTATCGGTAAGTGGTAGGAAACATCCTGCAGCTACTATTCTATTGTTTTTTACAACAGCGGCTCCATCATGAAGAGGGGTATTAACTACAAATATGTTCTCCAGAAGTGCAGAAGATAGTATGGCATCGAGTCTTGTCCCTGTCTTTATTATATCCTGCAGCCCCGTAACCTGTTCTATTATAATAAGTGCCCCTGTTTTGCTTTTGGATAAATTATCCACCGCATTCACAATTTCAGTTATAATATTCCGCATGGTTTCTTCGTCATCGAAAATATGCTTGTCAGTAAAAGCAGTCCTGCCCAAATGCTCGAGTGCACTTCTGATTTCAGGCTGAAATATGATGATAATTGAAAGAACACCTATTGTCAATGTCTTTGTAAGTATCCAGTTTAACATTGTCAGATTAAAAAAACTGCTTATGGGTATCAATAGTATTAAAAGTATTATTCCCTTTAAAAGCTGTTCTGCTCTCGTTTCCTTTAGAAGCATATATGCTTTATATAAAATATAGGATACTACAAGTATATCCATTACAGATGACAAACTCATGTATTTTATCGAATTAATAAGTATTTGCAGCAGCTCCAAGTATCCCACCATCCCTTACAGAATATCTATTTACAATTATACACTATTTAATATTATTTATATCAGAGCTAAAAAGTATTTTATAAAATTTTAATAAAATCCGTATTTTTTTTTATAAAACGGACACAATATCATTAGCCTAAGTTTAACAAAAAAACACGGGGAAACCAAAAAACACTTGGGGTGAATCGTATTTATACGTAGGTTATGCCTTTACCGAACCCGTCAGCTAACCCCGCAGGTAACAAGGAGAGGATTTTATTTGAAAAAATTTTTTTGCTTTGTAAGTTTATTATTCATGCTATTTACTCCATTGGAAAAGATATCAGCAAATTCCATAATAAAAAAAGATATCAATCTTTTCAATGAAGAGGAAGAGATAGTCCAGGTATTTAACTACTCAAATCAAAAATTATATATAACTCAAAAAGACGTAGATTTAATGGCAAAAGTCGTATATGCAGAAAGCAATTGCGAGCCCTTTGAAGGGCAGGTTGCTGTAGCTTCTGTTATACTGAACAGATTGAAATACCCGGAATTCCCGAAAACCGTGCAGGAAGTAATAAATCAAAGGGGCGCTTTTTCCTGCGTTAGAAATGGAAATGTACCCGCAGTTCCAAACCAAAATAACTACAATGCAGTATCACAGGCATTAAAAGGGGTAGACCCCACAAATAAGGCAGTATTTTTCTATAATCCAAGAATAGCTACATCAACATGGATGAAAGATATAGGCAAGAGAAATGTTAAATCCATAGGTCATCATGTTTTCTTTGCAGCGGATTAATACGCCTGGCAGTTAGTAAAAAGGGGATGTCGCACTAAAAAATCAGTGTGACATCCCCTACTTTTTCTATTTACTCAATTGAATCCAGATAGGCAACCGCACTCAAAGCTGCCACCTGTCCCTGGCCAACTGACTTCATATATTGATAAGGTTTCCCGGTACAGTCTCCTGCTGCAAAACAACCTTTTATATTCGTCTTCATATCAAGATCTACCTTTATATGATTATTTTCCATGTCGAGTCCAGGCACAAGCTGGCCTGGTGATATACTGTCTTTTAAGACAAATATACCGTCTGCCTCAATTTCTCCATTTTTAAGTATAACCTTTTCTGCTTTATCACTACCCTGTATTTCTACAGCTCTTTCCCTTATAATTTCTATATTCTCATTTAATTTTAATTCACCTTTATACATTGGTATGTAATATATCTTGCCGGCAAGCTCACTAACATAGTTTGCTTCAGTTTCTGCTTCCTTGTTATATCCTATTATACATACCCTCTTACCTTTGTAAAGCGGCGCATCACAAGTAGCACAATAACCTACGCCCCTGCCCAAAAACTTCTCTTCTCCATTTAGAGGTTTTGTATATTCGACACCCGTTGCAATTATAACGGATTTTGCTTCATACATTTTCCCATTTGAATCCAGCGCAAAATAGTCTCTCATGGCATAAATAGTATTTATCTTTTCCGTAATTATGGATATATCGAGAAATTTTATATGCTCTTTAAATTTTTCTTTAAACTGCTGTCCCGTCATGTTGTAAAAGCCAAGATAATTATTTATTATAGGTGCTTTTACCAGCTTGTTGCTTAATTCTTCTATCCCGAACAAAGCTATATTCTTATTTCTTATCTTTGCATTAATTGCCGCTGCAAGACCTGCCGGCCCGCTGCCAACTACAGCTATATCGTACCTTGTACCTTCCATTTGGTTACCATCTCCATTTAAAAGTTTATAATAAAATGGCAAATCAACATAACAGTCAATCTGCCATTTCAATTCCATAATGGATAATCTATGACTATCAAAATTATATATGCTTTTCCAGTACTTGTTTTACGGCCTCTTTAGGTTTGAATCCAACAAACTTATCCACTACATTTCCATCCTTAAATACCATTACAGTAGGAATGCTTGAAACTTTGAATTGGGAAGCTGTATTAGGGTTTTCATCTACATTCACCTTGAAGAATTTGGCCTTTGATCCAACTTCTTCGGACACCTCATCCATTATAGGTGACAGCATTTTACATGGTCCACACCATGAAGCCCAAAAATCCACAACTACAGGAGCAGATGACTCATTGACCGACTGTGAAAAATTTTCATCTTTTATTTCTTCTATCATTCTTTCCAACCTCCTTATACCCTATAAGGGTATATCTTTTAATTATATTCTATACTCTATTATTTACTTAGTCAATATTTTTACGCATATTCAACTTCCTATTATAGAATGTATCACAGAATTATTATATATGGAAGTTGGATATTTATCTACCAATCTCTGTGCATACGCTTTAGCCATAGATTTATCCAGATCTCTGTAAATAAGTGCAAGTCTGTAAATTACCGTTTCTTCATATGATCCATCTTTATAATTCTTGTCATATTTGTCATAGTAACTTATAGCATTTTCTATATCACCGGATAGTTCAAGATTATAACCCAGCATGTAGATTATATCCGGGTATATAGAACTACTTAAACCATACCGGAAAGCCTTTTGAAGATATTCTTTTGCTTTTGTGTAATCCCTGTTGTTCAAGTAACTGCACCCTTTATTATAGAAGTAATCAACTCCATCTGAAACAAGAAGCTGTTTGGCTTTTATTAGAATCACCTTTTCATTAATAGTCAGAGAATCATCTTCTTCTTTAAAATTCATAAGTTCACTGTATAATTTATCATAATCTCTATTACCCATATAACTTTTAATGTCATTATAAGGGAAATTGCTTTTTTTAATATTTTTTTCTTTTTTAGGAACTTTTGAAGATTGACTTTTTTTGTCATTATGTACTACTTCATCTTTATAATGTTTCTGACCATTTATTAAACTTAACAAGTTAATTCCTTTTATATTTTGCAGCTTTCCATAATTATTTTTCCCAACTAACAAAAAATATAATACAGAGATTATTGCAATTACAATTATTATAGATATACAAATTTTTCTTTTTAAATTTACCTGTTTTTTAACCATCTTCATATCCTGAAGAGATTTTCTGGTTTGTCTTGCCATCTTATTATTTCTGTCAATTTGAAAAACCTTGTCCAAAAGTTCAATTGACTTGGAATATTTACCTTTTTTTATGTAACATAGTGCCAGATAGTTGTTTACATCAATCATATTGAAATCACTTTCACTGCATTGTTCAAGTAATGGAATCGCCTCATTGATTTTTAATTTTTTTATAAAGGATATTGCCTTATTATATAGTATCTTCCTGCTTACATCTCCATTTGAATTCTCAAGGTATTTTTCTGAAACTCCGTCTTTATTTGTCTGTGCATTCATCTTCCATAATTTACGGGCCGTTTCAATATCACCTTTTAAATACATGAGAAGTCCCTTTAGATTAATAGCGGCCGCATTGTGTAAATCAATAGATATGCTTTTTTCACACAATTCTACAGCCTTATCTATGTAACCGTCATTATACTTGTCCAAAGCTTTTGTATATATTTTTCGAGACTTATCCATAAAATTTACTCCTTCAGTAATTCAAAAGCATTTACATAATCATTATATTTCTGAAATTAATTTTCCGCTAGAGTCTCTAACTTTCATATCACTATTAAGGCTTGGATCAAAAGGCTCAATCACCCAATTTTCTATATGGGATTTATTATAGACATCGTCATCATATACATTTACCTTTAGATTTAACTTATTTCCATTTTTCTCCGCAGACATAACCTGCTGTTTGTCACTTGGTGTATCCAGAACCAAAAATACTTTCCCTGTATTCACATTCAGCATATACAGGTTTCCGCCTTTTGAAACCGTACCCATTGACATTCCAATAACAACGAGCAAATTTTCATCATCAGCCCATTCAATTGATTTAGGGGATTTTTGTGAATTATTTATAAGTTCAAAAGAATAAACTTTATCATTGCCTTTCAATATTATCTTGCCCTGTCCCTCTTCTATTGCCTCTTCACCTTTTCCCTCTATAGTTGCACTATATGTACCACCTTCGGAGCTTTCCCAGGGAGTATTGAATTCAACCTTGGTATTGCTGTCCAATTCCTTCTTGGTAAACTCAATTCCACCTGAAGTCTTAACTTTTGTATTGACTTCTTCCTGCTTGACTTCTTCCTTTTTGTCTTTAGTTTCACTACTGGACTTTTGAGTTGATTTTTGTGAATCCGCAGAATTATTATCCGAAGGAACTTGTGAAGTACTTGTATTATTTTTGCTGCACGCAGTAAATCCCAATGCCAAAATCAAAAAGAGAACACCTATGGATATACTCTTAACCATCTTAAAACTTTTCATAAAACCCCTCCTATCAAGGTAATTACACTATATCTATAGATTACCAATAAATCTGAATTTTTTCAATGCTTCAAATACAAAATCCCCACAATATCACTATCGGGGGATTTTAAAACTCAGTTATTTTATTTCTCCATTATGAGTTGTTTTGCTTTCAGTATTGAAGATGCACTCATTGAAAATTCATCCAGTTCATATTCTACCAATGTAGGAATAGCCCTCTCATCACCAGCCATCTCACCGCACATTCCACACCACTTTCCAGCCCTGTGTGCAGATTGTATTGTCATCTCTATAAGTTTCAGCACTGCTGGATGCATTGGATTATACAAGTATGATACTTTTTCATTCATTCTATCTGCAGCTAAGGTATATTGAATCAAATCATTAGTCCCTATACTAAAGAAATCTACATAATTGGCAAGTTCCTGAGAATTCACAGCAGCGGCAGGTATCTCAACCATTATACCAACTTCTATGTCATCTTTATACTGTTTGCCTTCATTTTTAAGTTCTTCTTTACATTGCTCGATTACATTTTTTGCCTGAAGTATTTCCTCCAGAGAAGATATCATAGGAAACATTATTTTGAGATTGCCATAAATTGATGCTCTAAGCAATGCCCTAAGCTGTACTTTGAATATGTCCTGCCTGTCAAGACAAAGTCTTATAGCTCTGTATCCGAGGAAGGGATTCATTTCTTCAGGTAATGGAAGATATGAGAGTTTTTTATCTCCACCTATATCAAGTGTTCTTATAACTACAGATTTGTTTCCCATCTTTTCAAGAACATATTTATAAGCTTCAAACTGTTCATCTTCGCCTGGCATCTCATCTCTATCCATATATAAAAATTCCGTTCTGAACAATCCTATGGCATCTCCACCATTTTCTATAACTTGATCTACGTCCTTGGGTTTTCCTATATTTCCTGCCACCAATACACGCTTTCCACTTTTAGTCCTTGTCTCTACACTTATAAGCTTTTTAAGTTTGGCTTTTTCCTTTTCATAATTTTCCTTCTTTAATTCATACTCGCTTATGGTTCTTTCATCAGGATTTATTATAGCAATACCTTCAATTCCATCAACAATTACTATATCTCCATCTTTAACTGAGGAAGTTATATCCTTCATGCCAACTACTGCCGGTATTTCCAGAGTTCTTGACATAATTGCACTATGGGAAGTTCTCCCACCTATATCAGTCAAAAACGCTGTAACCTTACTTTTATCAAGCTGCGCCGTATCAGATGGAGTTAAATCATGGGCCACTATTACTGTATTTTCCGCTACTTCTGAAATTCCTGATACATTGCCTGTAAGATTATCCAGTATTCTCTTTCCTACATCTTTTACATCTGCTCCCCTTTCCCTCAGATATTCATCTTCCATTGCTGCAAATGTTGCCATATACGTTTTTACCATATCAGAAAGTGCCTTTTCCGCATTTACACTATTGCTTTCAATTTCTCCTTCTATTGAGCCTGCAAATTCCGGATCATCCAAAAGCATAATATGACTGTCAAACACTGCCGCTTTATCAGCACCCAGTTCTTTTTCAGCCTTGGCTTTTATGTTTTCAAGCTGCTTTTTGGAGGCTTCAAGGGCAGTCTTGAATCTTGAAATTTCTCCTTTTACATCATCTACTTTTCTATCTTCTATTTTTATTTTTCTATCTTTTTTTAAATATACTTTGCCTATCGAATATCCTTTTGAAGCTGCAATACCTTTCTTCATTAATATTCCCCCTTCTGTGTATTATTTATTATAGCAATTTTTATGCCAAATCAAGCTGATGTTGAAAATTTTTTATGGCACATATTTTTCATATCCGATCAAGCCCCTGAATTCCTGCAATAAGACTTTTTAAATAAAATTTTATTTTATAATGCAATAAAAATTTGAGGATTAAATATTTGATACTTTTTATCAAGCATTATTTTACATATTATTATATTTACAAGATCTCAAATTACATAAACTAGACTTCAGGCCATTTTAGCTGTAACATAATAGTTGATACTTTTTATCATATTTTATTTTGATATTGATATTTTTTATCAGAAAGGATGATTATATGTATAAAAATATAATTACAGTACCAATCCCAAACGGAATTCATATAAGAATTGCAGCCTTAATTGTCCATATGGCAGTACAGATTAAAAATAAATACGGAATAAATTTGTATATAAAAAATCTTGCAGCAAAAGAACCTCTTGCTGTAAGCATGCTGGCTCTCGTATCTCTTAAAATAAAACAAAATGAAAAAATCGAGGTATCCTGTCTGGAAGATACCGAAACCGGCAAAAAAGCCGTGCACAAACTATGCAATTTCATAATCAATGACCTGTCAAAAGATAATCCTACTGCGTCAAAAATAGATGACATAATGGAAGAAAATACAATAGCTTACGAACAAATAGTTAAAAATATACCTGTCGGTATAGTTGTCATAGATGAGAATGCCTGTATCACCACAATGAATGATTATGCCCTAAAAATTGTAAATAAGACCTTACAGGAAGTAACGGGAAGGTTTGTAAAAGATATAATCCCAACTTCAGATCTCCCAAATCTGCTTAAAATAAAGAGAAAAAAAGTAGGTGAAACCCAGTATATAAACAAAAATCTTGTAATAACCAATAGATCTCCCATATTTTTAAATGACAAGGTAATAGGTGCCATGGGTATATTTCAGGATATTTCCGATCTTGTAGGTATAAAGGAACTAAATGAACGTTTCAAAAAAATACTTGAAGCATCTCATGAACTAATCTGCTTTATAGATGACAGGCGAATTGTGAGTTATGTAAATCCGGCATATGAAAATCACTATAATATAAAAAGCCCGGATATCGTGGGAAAGGACTTAATAAATATTTCTCCACACGGCTTGAGAATAAAAGTATTCAATTCCAAGATTTCCATTAAAAACAAAGTTTATCATAAAGACAATAAAACAATAATTTCAACAGTGACTCCAATATATGCAGATAAAAAATTCAAAGGGGTAATGTCAATATCACGAACTGCCGATGAATTAAAAGACCTTCTTAAAAAACTAGAGAACTCAGAAGAAAAACTAAATTATTATAAGGAGGAATTAAATAGACAAAACAGATTGGCCGGTTCTTTCAATTCCATAATAGGCAACAGCGGTTCTTTGAAGGAATGTCTTGTAATTGCTGAAAAAGCATCCAAATCCACTTCCACTGTAGTTATAAGAGGTGAAAGTGGTACAGGTAAGGAGCTTATAGCAAAAGCCATACATAATAACAGCAACAGGAGAAATGAACCTTTAATTAGAATAAATTGCGCTGCAATACCAGAGAATTTATTTGAAAGCGAACTTTTTGGATATGAAAAGGGTGCTTTTACCGGCGCTGTAAAGAGTAAACCCGGTAAATTTGATCTTGCAGACAGGGGAACTATATTTCTGGATGAAATAGGTGATATGCCTGTATCCATGCAGGTCAAACTGCTGAGAGTACTTCAAGAGAAAGAATTTGAAAGCGTAGGCGGACTCACCACCCATAAGGTAGATGTAAGAATAATAGCCGCTACCAATAAAAATCTGGAGGCAATGTTAAAATCCAATAAGTTCAGAGAAGATTTATATTATAGATTAAATGTTATAAGTATAATACTTCCTCCTTTAAGAGATCGAAAAGAAGATATAAATCTCCTGGTGGAGCATTTCATAAAGAAAATAAATAAAAAACTAAACAAGAGCGTTTCTCGAATAGACAAGAAATCCCTAAATTATTTAAGGGAATATCACTGGCCTGGAAACATAAGAGAATTGGAGAACATAATAGAAAGGGCAATAAATATGTGCGACGGACATGCAATAAGATCAGATGATTTACCCTTCTATATAAAAAATGACAGTCAGGATGCAGAAAGTCTAATAAATCTAAAAGATGGAGAACTGGCTACTATTGAAGAATACGAAAGGGAAATCATATCAAAGGCTATGAAAAAATACGGGAGTTATAATAAAGTAGGTAAAATACTGGGATTAACCCATAGAACCATCTCCCTAAAGTGTAAAAAATATGGTATAGATAAAAATTTTATTTAACTAAATCCTGAAATTCTTCCGAAGCTCTTACGGGATCAAAGTCTCTTTCTTCCCTAGCTGTACTTTTTATCTCCGGTGATATATCCAAAGCTGTCTTAAGATATTTAACAGTATTTGGAACGTCACCTCTTCTTCCATAAATACTTGCTTTGCCATAATAACTCCATACATAATTTTCTATCTCCAGATCCTTGTCATACCATAACAAGGCCTCATCATATTTCCCATAGAGTTCATATGCAAGCGCCTTGTTGAATCTAGCATATCCATAGTCTGGATTTAATTCAAGGGATTTGTCTATGTTTTTCATTCCTTCCTCATAATTATTACTGTAGCACAGTGCTATTCCCTTTATGTTATAGGCCTTATAGAATTTTACATCCTGTTCTATAATTTTATCTGCCTTCTCTATAGAATTTGCATACTGCTTATTTCTGAACAGGCTTTCTGCCTGTTTATACTGTTCTTCCAACTGTACATTTTTGTCATCCTTCTTTTCTTTAGCCTCTATTGAGTACTTTTGAACCTGTTGACCGGTTTTAGCATTGTTTCTCCTGTTTTCAACAGCTGCATTCACATATATTATAATTGCAGCAACGCTTAATAGAGCAAATATTACTGCCTTGATTTTTAAAGGAACTCTATTTTTCTTTAATACCATATCAAATATCTCCTATAAAACATATAATGGCTACAAACTTTCCAGGTAGCTTTTTTGTCCCATTTCATATAAATTATTTCCTTCAGAATCTATTATTACAATGGCCGGTAAATTCTTAACTGTAAGTTTTCTTATAGCTTCTGAACCCAAATCTTCATAGGCTATAACTTCAGCTTTTTCTATTGACCTGGCTATAAGTGCCGCTGCTCCACCTATAGCACCGAAATATACTGCATTATTCTTCTTCATGGATTCTATTACATCACCTGATCTAGCGCCCTTGCCTATCATTCCCTTCAGCCCAATATCCAACAGCCTTGGAGTAAAGCTGTCCATTCTATAGCTTGTAGTAGGTCCTGCTGATCCTATGGGATAGCCAGGTTTAGCTGGAGTTGGGCCAACATAGTATATTATCTGATCCTTTATTTCCAATGGCAGCTTCTTTCCTTCATCAAGCAATTGTATGAGCCTTTTATGTGCAGCATCCCTGGCAGTATATATTATACCGGAAATAAGCACAGTATCTCCTGCCTGTAATGTCTTTATTTTATCTCCCGTAAGAGGAGTCTCTATTATCTTATCCATCATTCACCGCAATAATGCAGTTACTCAACTCCTTATCTTATAAATTTTATTTAAATTTCAATTTCTTTGTGTCTCGTAACATGACAATTTATATTTACTGCTACAGGAAGTCCTGCTATATGAGTTGGATATGTTTCTATATTCACTGCCAATGCAGTTGTCCTGCCGCCCAACCCCTGAGGACCGATGCCAAGTGAATTTATCTTGTTAAGTAATTCTATCTCTATATTCCTGTAAAATTCGTCTTCATTTCTCTTGTCTAAGGATCTTATCAGGGCCTTCTTGGCCAAACCTGCGGCCCTGTCAAAATTTCCACCGATTCCAACGCCTACAACGATAGGAGGACATGGATTTGGCCCTGCATCTTTCACAACATCAATTATAAATCTCTTTACCCCTTCTATGCCATCTGAAGGTTTAAGCATTTTTATCCGACTCATATTTTCCGATCCAAACCCCTTTGGTGCAACAATTATATTTACCTTGTCCCCTGGAACTATTTCATAATTTATAATAGCGGGTGTATTGTCCTTTGTATTTATCCTTCTAAGAGGATCCTCCACAACGGATTTTCTAAGATAGCCTTCTGTATATCCTTCCCTAACCCCCTGATTGATTGCATCTTCTATACAGCCGCCTGTAAAGTGAACATCTTGTCCAACTTTTAAAAATATACAGGCCATACCTGTATCCTGACAGATAGGCATATCATTACTCCTTGCAATATCTACATTATCCAATATCTTGTTTAATATATCCTTTGCCATAGGCCAGCTCTCTTTTTTTTCAGAAGATTTTATTCTATCTACAACATCTTCTGAAAGATAATAATTAGCCTCTATACATAATCTTTTTATACATTCAGTTATATCCATAACATTTATTTCTCTCATAGTAAGCATTATCCTCCATGATTAATTTTGATATTTCAACTCAATTATTTTTGATTTCAATGCTTTTACAGAATCATCATCCAAATTATATACAAACTTTAATATGCGCTTATTTCCACTTGAAATCTCTTTTACGTTCTCATATCTACCAGGTGAAACTATTATTACATCCACGCTGCCTACAATCTTTTTCAATTCATTATCATCAGTAGTATTTGTGTATTGAATATTTATATTGCCAAGCCCTGCTTTTTCCAGAGCACCACGTGCCTTAAAAATAAATTCATTGGAAATACACACAAATGCAAATCTAGTTCCATCAGGGTATCTGGCAATTTTAACTATTGTCTCTAAATCCACATTAATTGCAACTCCAATTACTTCTTTGCTAAAATTACTCGTAATATTTACAACTTCATTAACATGGTTGAATGTAGCTATTATAACCTGACAATGTTGTATAATATTCTTGACCTTTTTATCTGAGTTTTTTAAATCATTTATAGTAAGGGGAATTACGTTTATATCCGTACTTTCCATAAGCTGCTTGCTAAACATTCTGGATTGTTCTATATTACATTCCACATATACTGCAGTTATCCTGCTCATGATCTTTCTTTTTTCTTTTATTCTATTTACCATAATTTCCAAAAATTCATCTGGGCTCATTCCAGTTTCTATGGCTTCTTCAAAGGCAAGATCTATAAATTTTAGTATCTTCTCTTTTACATTCTGTATTTTCCATAAATTCATATCCTCTGCTACAAACGTACCTCTCCCTTGATAGGACTTCAAAATGCCTTCCTCTTCCAATTCGTTATATGCCGAGCTTACAGTGTTTCTGCTTATTTTAAGACTTTCAGACAATTCTCTTTCAGTAGGCATTTTGTTTCCAACTCTTAAAATATTATTTCTTATCAAGTATATTATCTGCTTTTTTACCTGTAAATAAAGAGGGATATTGCTTGCCTTATCCAATTTAATGTCTATTTTAACCACCCCAAAAAGTATCAATTAGTACTATTGCAAATTAATAGTATCACAATCAGTCATGCATATGCAACAAACTTTACTTATCAAAGCACTTATAGTATTCATTAACTGATTTGGCTATAGAGTCTGCTATTTTGTTTTGGTAGTCATCTGATTTCAATTTTTCTCTTTCTTGATCATTGGACAAAAATCCGCATTCTACTATGACAGAAGGCATATCATCATTTTCCCTTAATATTTTGTATAAATCAAGGGCTGCTTTTTCATGTCTGTTGTTACTTGAATCCAAATCCCTTATTAAATTATCCTGTATAATTTTAGCCAGTTGTTTGCTGTCTTGATTTTTAGAATACCACACCTGCGCACCATAATATTTGGATTGTGGAAACTTGTTTAGATGTATACTTATAAACATATTGCAATTGGTGTCATTTTTCATCCTGGCCCTGTTTCCCAAATCCTCCACCTTTTTCTTTCTTATTTTTCCTCCTTGAGTATACAGTCCTTTGTCGCTTTCTCTTGTCATAAGTACAGTATATCCCTGTTTTTTCAGGTTATTTTTAAGTTTGCTACTTATTTTCAAATTTATATTTTTCTCCATAGTACCATCTTTAGCCTCAGCACCACCATCTATACCGCCATGTCCTGGATCTACAAGTATAATAGTTTTTTGTCTGTCATTTATACTACTAGAAGATGCAGTTGAATATACTTTATCTTGAAAAATCACCGTAGTACAAATACATATCATCATTATTGCAGCAATTTTTATACGTATCTTTTTTATCATAAATTAATAATCACTTCCTCTCATCAATTCTAGAGATTATTTTTGTCTCAATTCCACAAAAATATACAAAAAAGAGCAGAAAGACTATTAAAATCTTTCTGCTCTTGCCAACACAAATTCTCAAACTTAAAATAATCTATAGTAAAACATATATGCAAAACATATAAACTATCTCTTTGAAAATTGAGGAGCTCTTCTTGCTTTCTTAAGACCGTATTTCTTTCTTTCCTTCATTCTTGGATCTCTAGTCAGAAACCCAGCTTTTTTGAGTTCAAGTCTCAAGTTTTCATCTGCCTTTAAAAGTGCCCTTGATATTCCATGTCTTATAGCTCCTGCCTGACCAGTAAATCCTCCGCCAAAGACATTTACAAGTACGTCAAATTTTCCCTTTGTTGAAGTCAATTCCAGGGGTTGATTAACTATAACCCTTAATGTTTCCAATCCAAAATAATCTTCAATATCTCTTTTATTTATTGTGACTTTACCTTCTCCTGGTACAAGTCTAACTCTTGCTACTGATTTCTTTCTTCTTCCTGTTCCCAAATACTGAACCTTAGCCATTATTTATCCTCCTTCCAACTTCCATTAATATCTTAATTCCAACAATTCTGGTTTTTGAGCTTCATGGTTATGTTCCGATCCTCTATAAACCTTTAATTTCTTAAGCATCTGTCTTCCCAGTACTCCCTTTGGAAGCATTCTCCTAACAGCTTCCTGAAACACAAATTCCGGTTTCTTCTGTAACGCCTCTCTATATGGAGTTTCCTTTAATCCACCTGCATATAACGAATGATGTCTTAATAATTTCTGATCTAATTTCTTACCAGTTAAAACTACTTTTTCTGAATTTATTACTATGACAAAATCTCCTGTATCTACATGCGGTGTAAATATAGGTTTATTTTTTCCTCTTAATATAGAAGCAATCTGACTTGCCACTCTTCCTAATGGCTTCCCAGCTGCATCAACAACGTACCATTTTCTTTCAATATCCTGCGGCTTAGCAATATATGATTTCATCCCGGTTTTCCTCCTCGAACTTTTTACTATAATTGTATTTATCTATATAAAGATCCGGGGCTAGTGGACCCTTTATGCTTAGATACAAACATTTATATTATAATACAACGATCCTGGCGTGTCAATATTTTCTAAAACAAAAAATTCAGATGCTTCAATAAAACACCTCTTCAAGGCACAAGCCATGTGGAGGTGCTGGTTTCCCTGCTTTAGATCTATCCTTAGAAGCTAGTATTGATTCTATATACTCCGGTTTAAATCTTCCTACTCCAACTTCAAGCACAGTACCAACCATGATCCTTACCATATTGTATAGAAAGCCATTGCCTATAACACTGAATCTTATGAAATTTTCTTCTTTAACAACTGTAAATTCAGTTATACATCTCACTGAAGTTTTAACTGAGCTTCCGCTGGATTTAAATGCTGAAAAATCATGTGTTCCTATAAAATACTTGCATGCCCTTTTTATATCTTCAATATTTAATCTTCTATAAAACCAGTACATGTAACTTCTCCCAATAGCCGGTCTGTTGTTTCCAGTTATAATCGTATAAGTATATTTTTTACCTGTACTATCATACCTGGAGTGAAATCCGATATCAACCTCTTTGGACTTAAGAATAACTATATCATCAGGTAGTAATTTATTTAATACCATTTTAAAATTGTCAGGTGGTATTTTACTGTTTGTTAAAAAATTACAGACAAAACCTCTTGCATGAACTCCTGCATCAGTTCTGCTGCAGCCAATTGTCCCACACACTTCTTCTGTAGCTTTTCTTATTGCCTTCTCCAGTTTTTCCTGTATAGTCATTGCATTTTTCTGTCTCTGCCATCCTGAATAATTTGTTCCGTCATATTCAAGAATAAGCTTTATATTCTTCATTAGCTCCACCAGACTCTGCCGAGTATTGACACTACAACCAAAGCTGCTATATTTAAGGATGCTATAAAATCTTTATTTGTAAGTCTCAATTGCTTCATTCTGGTTCTTCCTTCACCGCCTCTATAGCACCTCGCTTCCATGGCCATAGCCAGTTCATCCGCACGTCTAAAAGAACTTATAAAAAGAGGTACTAGAATGGGTATGAGACTTTTGGCTCTATGTATCAAATTTCCAGATTCAAAATCTGCTCCACGTGCCATCTGTGCTTTCATTATTTTATCAGTTTCATCCATAAGGGTAGGTATAAATCTAAGGGCTATAGTCATCATCATAGCTAATTCATGAGCTGGGACCCCTATTTTTTTCATGGGATTCAACAATTTCTCTATTCCATCCGTAAGTTCAATAGGTGATGTAGTAAGTGTCAAAAGAGATGTACCCACTATCAAAAATACAAGCCTTATAACCATAAATGCAGCTAATATCAATCCTTCACTATATACAGATATAAATTTCCATTTAAATAAAGGTGGATTTGCCCCTGTAGTCATAAATATATTTAAAATCGCTGTTATGAGTGCCAGAATCAAAATTGGCTTTAATCCTTTATAAATATATACAAATTTAACCCTTGATATGATTATGGCTAGAAATGTAAAAAGCACTATAAATATATATCCTCTAAAACTATTTATTATAAACAGGTCTATAATATAGACTATGGAAATCAATATTTTAACTCGTGGATCCAATTTATGAACAAAAGAATCTCCAGGTATATATTGTCCTATTGTAATATCTTTAATCATAACGACTTACCTATCCTTCGTTTAATATTCTAAGTATTTCATTTTTAGCCTGATCTACTGTAAATATATTAGTTGATATATTAAATCCTTTATCCTTTAGTTTCTTTACAAGATAAGTTACCTGTGGTACCGCCAGGCCTACACTTTCCAATGTATCAACTTCGGAGAATACTTTCTGCGGAGCACCATCAAGTATACATTTCCCCTTATGCATAACAAGTATTCTGTCTGCGAGCTTTGCAACATCTTCCATACTATGTGATACCAGTATTATAGTCATATTATATTCTCTATGTAAGTCCTTTATTTTACCTAGAATTTCATCCCTGCCTTTTGGATCCAATCCTGCTGTAGGTTCATCCAGAATCAGAACTCTAGGTTCCATTGCAACCACACCTGCTATGGCTACCCTTCTCTTTTGTCCACCGCTTACTTCAAAAGGAGATTTATTCCTGTATTTTTCATATTCAAGTCCAACCATATTCATAGCTCTTTTTACTCTTTTATTTATATCATCATCCTTTAGTCCCAAATTTTTAGGACCAAAGGCAATATCTTTTTCAATAGTCTCTTCAAACAACTGATATTCTGGATACTGAAATACAAGTCCTACTTTTTTTCTTATAAAATTGAGATTTGTACTTTTATCTGTTATATCAACTCCATCTATTATTATACTTCCCGAATCTGGTTTCAGAAGCCCATTGATATGTTGAATAAGCGTTGATTTTCCAGAACCAGTATGTCCTATTAGGGCTACAAATTCTCCTTCTTGTATTTCAACGGTAACATTATCTATTGCTTTTTTCTCAAAAGGAGATCCCTTCATATATATATGAGTCAAATTTTTTATTTCAATCGACATAATTCTCTCACCATCTCATCTATAGTTAATATATCTGATTGTATATTAACTCCTGACTTCTTTAGTTCATAGGCCAACTCAGTCATTTGAGGCACATCAAGCCCCAAACTTTTCATTTTTTGAACCTGGCTAAATATATTCCTAGGAGTACCTTCCATGGCAATTTTACCTTCATCTATAACAATTATTCTATCAGCCCTGGCAGCTTCCTCCATATAATGTGTAATTAAAACCACTGTCATATTATAACTATGATTTATTTCCCTTATAGTATTCATTACTTCCTGTCTTCCTGATGGATCAAGCATTGCAGTGGATTCATCAAATATTATACACTGAGGCCTCATAGCAAGAACACCCGCTATAGCCACTCTTTGCTTTTGTCCACCTGAAAGTAAATGTGGTGCATGTTTCCTGTATTCATACATATTTACTTTTTTTAAGCAGTCATCAACTCTGTTTCTTATATCCTGTGGATCAATTCCCAAATTTTCCGGTCCAAAAGCTACGTCTTCTTCTACAATAGTAGCAACTATTTGGTTGTCTGGATTCTGAAATATCATGCCCGCCTTATTTCTTATATTCCATACATTTTTTTCATCAGAAGTATCTAAATTTTCTACGTACATTTTTCCACTGGTTGGCACCAATAATGCATTCATATGCTTAGCCAGGGTAGATTTCCCAGAACCGTTTCTACCAAGAATGGCCAAAAATTCGCCCTTTTTAATATTAAAAGTAACATCGTCTACAGCTAACTTATTGCTATTTTCATTACTGGCATTATAACTAAAGCTTAAATTTTTGCAGTCTATCATCTTTTTTTCCATATAAACACCTCACTACAGAGAAGCAAAAATACTTTTAGCACTATATTAATATTAAATATACCACGTTTAAAATTCAAATTAAAGAATAATATGTTAAAATGGGGATTAAGTTAACTTAATCCCCCTGGGTTTTATACTAACTCTAGTATAACTACCTCAGCTCCGTCTCCTCTTCTTGGTCCCATCTTATACATTCTTGTATATCCGCCATTTCTTTCATTATATTTAGGAGCTATATTATCAAATAATTTTTTTACAACTTCTTCTTCTGTTACAAATGAAAGCACCTGTCTTCTAGCATGAAGGTCTCCTCTTTTAGCCAATGTTATCATTTTCTCAGCTATGCTTCTAGTTTCCTGTGCCCTTGTAGATGTAGTTTGAATTTTTTCATGCTTTAAAAAACTTGTAACAAGATTTCTGAGCATTGCCTTTCTTTGGTCAGTTGGGCGACCTAATTTACGATGTGAAGCCATCTATATCCCTCCTATCTGTCCACGAAAATTCTATTGATTTTCTATTGATTTAATACTCTATTATTCTTCGTTCTGCTTCAATGACAATTCCAAAGCCTCTAGTTTTTGTTCGACTTCTTCTAAGGATTTTTTACCTAAGTTTCTAACCTTCATCATATCATCCATAGTTCTTTCAGTTAATTCTTGAACTGTATTTATACCAGCCCTCTTCAAACAATTATAACTTCTAACAGAAAGGTCAAGTTCTTCAATAGTCATCTCAAGAACTTTTTCCTTTTTATCCTCTTCTTTTTCAACCATTATTTCTACATTGTTAGCATGATCTGTGAGAGTCATAAACAGCTTAAAATGTTCTATTAATATTTTTGCTGATAAACTTATAGCCTCATCTGGCATTATAGTTCCATTAGTCCATACCTCAAGAGATAACTTATCATAATCAGTAATTTGACCAACTCTTGTATTTTCTATGTTAAAATTAACCCTTTTTACTGGTGTATATATAGAATCTACAGGAATTGTACCTATTGGCATATCTTCACTCTTGTTTCTTGCTTGAGATACATATCCTCTTCCTGTATTTACCATGATCTCCATATATAATTTCCCGTCATCATCTAAAGTAGCTATATGTAAATCCGGATTTACTATTTCAACATCACCATCAGTTTTTATATCCCCTGCTTTTACTTCTCCTGGTCCTTCTGCATCTATATATATTATTTTAGGCTCATCGCCATTCATCTTCAGAGCTAATAATTTTATATTTAGAATTAACTCCGCAACATCTTCCTTCACTCCATGAACAGTAGAAAACTCATGAAGCACACCATCAATTTTAATATGATTAGCAGCTACTCCAGGCAATGAAGAAAGAAGTATTCTCCTGAGTGCATTTCCAAGAGTAATACCATAACCTCTTTCCAATGGTTCTACCACAAATTTTCCGTACTTACCGTCTTCACTTACCTCTACACACTCTATTTTGGGCTTTTCTATTTCTAACATGAATATAACCCTCCTTCTTATTTATATTATAATTTATTTTGAGGGCAACTGATTCTTATATTACTTATTTACTATAATACTCTACTATTAATGTTTCATTAACAGGAATATCTATATCTTCTCTTAAAGGTTCCCTGACAACTTTTCCTTCAAAATTTTCTGCAGTTCCCTCTAACCATGTAGGAAGAGTCTTGGGGTTTTCTGCAAAAGTTTTAAATTTTTCCGATGATCTGCTCTTATCAGAAACAGATATAACATCATTAACTGATACTTCATAAGAAGGAATATCAACCTTTTTACCATTCACTAAAAAATGCCCATGGGTTACCAATTGCCTAGCCTCTGCTCTTGACTGCCCATAACCAAGTTTAAAAGCTACATTATCGAGTCTCAATTCAAGAGATTTAAGCAAGTTTTCACCTGTTATACCCCTTTTTCTGTCAGCCTTGTCATAGTATTTTCTAAATTGTCCTTCCAGTATTCCATATATTCTTCTGGCCTTTTGCTTTTCCCTTAGCTGTAAACCATAGTTAGAGACTTTTTTTCTTCCCTGACCATGTTGTCCTGGTGCATATCCTCTTCTTGAAACTGCACATTTATCTGTATAACATCTATCCCCTTTAAGAAATAGTTTTAAACCTTCTCTTCTACAAAGTCTGCATACTGATCCAGTATATCTTGCCATTAAAATTACACCTCCTATTACTAAACTCTTCTTCTCTTTGGTGGTCTACAACCATTATGTGGTATAGGTGTTACATCTTTTATCAATGTAACTTCCAAACCTGCAGCCTGAAGTGACCTTATTGCTGCTTCTCTTCCAGATCCTGGCCCTTTAACATATACTTCTATACTTTTTAATCCATGCTCCATAGCTACTTTTGCTGAAGTTTCAGCTGCCATCTGAGCAGCAAATGGAGTACTTTTTCTTGAACCTCTAAAGCCTAAGCCGCCTGCACTAGCCCAGGATAATGTATTACCAACGGCGTCAGTTATAGTAACTATTGAATTATTAAAAGTTGATTTTATATGTGCACAGCCATGTTCAACATTTTTTCTTTCTTTTTTTCTTTTTGACTTTTTAGCTTTCGATACTGCTGCCATCTATTTACCTCCTTATACTAATTTCTTTTTCTTAGCTCCCACTAATTTCTTAGGACCTTTTCTAGTTCTTGCATTTGTCTTTGTCTTTTGTCCTCTAACCGGAAGACCTCTTCTATGTCTTATTCCTCTATATGAACCTATTTCTATCAATCTCTTTATGTTAAGAGCAGTTTCTCTTCTCAAGTCACCTTCGACTTTCAAGTTCTTGATATAATCCCTCAAAAGGTTGACTTCTTCTTCTGTTAAGTCCTTTATCCTTGTGTCCGGATTCACACCAGTTTCTCTTAATATTTTCTGTGAAGTCGGTAACCCTATACCAAATATATATGTTAGACCTATTTCTACTCGTTTTTCCTTCGGTAAATCAATACCTGATATTCTTGCCATTAAATTACACCTCCTAATATCTGCTTGTTAAGGATTATTTAAATAATTTTTATATAAAGCCTTAAGGCAAGCAGAACTAAATGTTCCGCTGCAGCCGTACCTTAAAACATCATTAACCAAATACCTTATTAAGTTAGCCTTGTTTTTGCTTGTGCTTAGGGTTTTCACAGATTACCATTACTTTTCCCTTTCTCTTTATTACTTTGCACTTTTCACACATAGGCTTAACTGACGGTCTTACTTTCATAGCTAACCCTCCTTAATTACTTTGCTCTCCAGGTTATTCTTCCACGAGTTAAATCGTATGGAGAAAGTTCTACTGTAACTTTATCACCTGGGAGTATTCTTATAAAATTCATTCTTAATTTGCCTGATATATGTGCTAATATTTTATGTCCGCTTTCTAATTCTACTTCGAACATTGCATTAGGTAAAGCTTCTAAAACAGTACCCTGCATTTCTATCACATCATCTTTTGACATAAGGTAATCAAACCTCCTTATTTCTTGTCGTAAGGCTCTAAAAAACTCTTTATGATGGAATTATCGATTTGTCGATGTCTGCTTAGAAGATCTCCCATATCTTTAAATTCACAGTCAATAAAATTTAAATGTTTGAGTTTCTTTTTCTTTGGTTTTTCAATAGTTCTAAGCTTGCCATCACTTATATATACATGACCTTCATCTAAAATTCCCACTATTATAAAAAATTTTCCTTTATCTCTTCCAGCTTTTGATGAAACTACTCTTCCAATATAGCAATCGCATTTTCCAATATCTATCATTAAGATGCAGCACCCAGGGATTTTTTTACCCTTTCAAAAACCTGATTTATTTCTCCAGTTCCATCTACTGTTGAAAGTTTATTTCGATTTTTATAATAACCTATTAAAGGCTGTGTCTGTTCTTCATATACATCCAGTCTATCTTTCACAGTGGCGGTTGTATCATCTTTTCTCTGAACTACCTTTCCACCACAGATATCACATTTGCCATCAATCTTGGTAGGATTGAATTTAATATGATAACTTGCCCCGCATGCGGAACAAACTCTTCTTCCAGTCATTCGTTCAAGAATCAACTCTCTAGGTACATCTATAAGTAATGTCCTGTCTATACTTTGTGAATTATCATTTAAAAAAGCATCAAGTGCATTTGCCTGATTTACTGTTCTTGGAAACCCATCCAATAGAAATCCATTCTTGCAATCTTCCATGCTTAATCTATCTTTAACTATGTCTATAGTTACTTCATCCGGTACTAATTTGCCTTCATCCAAATAACTTTTGGCTTTTACTCCAAGTGGAGTTTTTTCTGAGATATTTTTTCTGAAAATATCTCCTGTGGATATATGAGGTATACAAAACTTATCACTGATAAATTTAGCCTGAGTTCCTTTTCCAGCTCCTGGAGGGCCTAACAAAACTATTTTCAACTAAATCATCTCCAAATTATCTTTACTTTAAAAATCCCTGGTAATGACGCATTACTAATTGAGATTCCAACTGCCTGATGGTTTCAATTGCAACATTTACTATTATAAGCAACCCGGTTCCACCAAAATATATTCCCTTAAAATTAGTATAGGTTTCTGCTATTATAGGTGCAATTGCTATTATTCCTGCAAATCCTCCACCTAAAATTGATACTCGTGTCAAAACTTTTTCTATATATACTGCCGTTGGCTCACCTGGTCTTATTCCCGGAATAAATCCAGAAGATTTATGCATATTCTCTGCCATTTCGTCCGGTTTTAAAGTTACCTGAGTATAAAACCATGTAAAAAAGATTGTCAATACAAAATACAGCAACGCATATTCCCAGCCACTTCCCTTAAAAGGACTAAATTTACTTGCAACTACAAACTTATAAAAGCTTGATTCAGGGAAAAATTGTCCTATAGTCGTTGGAAATTGCATAACAGATATGGCAAATATTATTCCAATGACTGCAGCACCATTTACATTAATAGGAATATTAGTTGATTGTCCTTTATACATTCTTCCACCAGCAGTTTTACCTGCATATTGAATAGGAATTCTTCTTTCAGATAGATTAGTAATTACCACTACTACAAAAAGTAACACTATAATGGCTGCAAATCCTATTACTTCAACAAAATTTACTATTTGAGTCTGTTGCAACTTAAAAATGCCAGCAAGTGTAGACGGAAAACCTGAAATAATATTTATAAATATTATAAGAGAAACTCCATTTCCAACACCATGTTGAGTAATTTTGTCTCCAAGCCACATAAGAAAAGTGGAAGCTGTTGTAACAGTCAGCATTATTATGAAAATGTTCAACTTTGATGTCTCTGTCAAAGCACCTGCACTAGCTATTATAGCATATATGCTAAAACTCTGTATCAATCCTAATGGAACAGATGCATATCTTGTATACTCCTGTATTTTCTTTCTTCCTTCTTCTCCTTCTTTGGACAATTGCTCTAAACGTGGTATTGCTACTGTAAGCAATTGCATTATGATAGAAGAATTGATAAAGGGAATAACACCCATTGCAAATATACTAAACCTACTAAACGCTCCGCCTGATATAAGATCATAAAAACCAATCAACGATCCTCCGCTAGTCAGATTAGCTAGCTTTGAAGTATCTATCCCTGGAACAGGTATAAAATTTCCCATTCTAAAAATTATTATCATAAACAGAGTGAATAGCAATCTTTTCCTTAACTCTGGAACTTTCCAGGCATTTAATAAGGTTGATAACATCTTATATCACCTCAACTTTTCCTCCAGCAGCTTCTATTTTTTCAGCTGCAGCTTTTGTAAATTTAGCTGCTTTTATTGTAAGTTTTTTATTCAACTCGCCATTTCCAAGTATTTTCACACCATCTTTGGATTTCTTAATTATTTTCTTTTCCAGAAGCAATTGTGGTGTTACTTCTGTTCCATCTTCAAATATATTTAATCTCTCCACATTGATTTGTGAATACTGTTTTGCAAATATATTAGTAAATCCTCTTTTAGGAATTCTTCTGAATAAAGGCATTTGCCCACCTTCAAATCCTACCCTTACTCCGCCGCCAGATCTGGCTTTCTGTCCATTTTCACCTCTACCAGCATTTCTTCCTAGCCCTGAACCGGTACCTCTACCAACTCTCTTAGGTGATTTTCTTGATCCTGCTGCAGATTTCAAATCGTGAAGTTTCATTTTCTTACACCTCCTCTTATTGTGCTTCTTCAACTTTTAAAAGATAACTAACTTTTTTTATCATACCTCTTATCTGAGGAGTATCTTCTTTTTCTACTACACTTCTTATTTTTCTCAATCCAAGAGCTTCAATTGTAGCTATATGATCTTTTTTTCTTCCTATTAAACTTTTTTCCAAAGTTATTTTAAGTTTAGCCAAAGGTATTACCTCCTAACCTAAAATCTCTTCAACAGTTTTACCTCTAAGAGCAGCAATCTGTTCTGCCGTTCTCAATTTAGACAAACCGTCAATAGTAGCATTTACCATATTTGTTGGATTATTGCTTCCAAGTGATTTTGCTCTGACATCCTTCAAACCGGCAAGTTCAAGTACTGCCCTAGCTGGACCTCCTGCTATAACTCCCGTTCCTTCTGAAGCGGTTTTTATAAGTACTCTTCCTGTGCCGAACTCACCAACAATATCATGTGGTACCGTAGTTTCAACAATCGCAACATTAATTAAATTCTTTTTAGCATCTTCTATTCCTTTTCTAATTGCCTCAGGTATTTCTATAGATTTACCAGTTCCAACACCTACATGCCCGGCTTCATCTCCAACAACAACAAGTGCGCTGAATCTAAAGTTTCTACCACCTTTGACAACCTTAGCAACCCTATTTATAAACACAACCTTCTCTTTAAGATTTAAAGTGCTAGGATCAATTCTCATCAATTTTCCTCCTTCTTTAAAATTTCAAGCCAGCTTCCCTTGCTCCTTCTGCAAGGTTTTGTATCCTTCCATGGTATACATATCCGCCTCTATCAAATACTACTTCTTTAATTCCCTTTTCAACAGCTTTCTTTCCAATATTTCCGCCAACAATTCTAGCTGCCTCTTTATTACTTCCTACTCCTTCAAAATCTTTATCTAACGTAGATGCTGAAATCAAAGTTATTCCTTTAATATCATCTATTATCTGAGCATATATGTTCTTTTCACTTCTATAGACTGCAAGTCTTGGTATTCCAGAGGTTCCAAAAATCTTTTTTCGAACTCTCAGATGACGTTTTGATCTCAACTTTTTCTTGTCATCTTTTTTGAACATAAATATTCACTCCTTTCCATTATTTCTTACCAGTTTTACCCTCTTTACGTCTTATATGTTCATTTTCATATTTAATTCCTTTTCCCTTATAAGGTTCCGGCTTTCTCCAATTTCTTATATCAGCTGCTATATCTCCGACTACCTCTTTGTCAATTCCTTTTACCACAACCTGTGTAGCGCTTGGTATCTCAAAAGTTACTCCTTCGGCAGGTTCTATTTCAACTGGATGTGAATATCCTAGATGCATTACTAATTTTTTACCTTGTAATTGGGCCCTGTATCCAACACCTACAAGTTCCAAGGCTTTAGAATATCCTTCCGTAACTCCAACTACCATATTATTTATAAGTGCTCTAGTTAATCCGTGCAGTGCCTTCATTTCTTTTTCATCATTATTTCTCTTAACTATTATTGAATTATCTTCAATAGATATATTCATTTCTTTTCTCATAGCTTTAACAAGCTGACCTTTAGGCCCCTTAACAGTAACAACGTTGTCTGGCGTTACTGTGACCGTCACGCCACTTGGAATAGCTACTGGAAGTCTTCCTATTCTTGACATTATTACACCTCCTGTGGTATTCGTAGGTTATTACCATATGTAACAAAGTACTTCTCCACCTACTCCTAATTTTCTCGCCTCTTTATCGGTAACAATTCCGTTTGAAGTCGAAATTACGGCAACCCCAAGACCATTCAATACCTTAGGAATTTCCTCTTTTCTACAATAAACTCTCAAACCCGGTTTTGAAATTCTTTTGAGACCTGTTATAACTCTCTGTTTATTTTCAATATATTTCATAGAAAATCTTATCATTTTAACAGAACCATCTGTATATTCTTCTAAATCCTTAATATATCCTTCTTGAAGCATTATATTTAATATTGCCTTCTTAATGTTTGAAGAAGGTACTTCCACTGTCTCATGTCTAACAATATTTGCATTCCTTATACGTGTAAGTAAATCTGCGATAGGATCAGTCATTACCATTTATGTGTGCCTCCTTTCATCTATAACTACTAATTACCAACTTGCCTTTTTACAGCCAGGTATTTCTCCCTTATATGCAAGTTCTCTAAAGCAAATACGACATATACCATATTTTTTTAATACAGAATGTGGTCTCCCGCATATTCTGCATCTGGTATAAGCTCTAGTTGGATATTTAGGTTCTTTCTTGTATTTTTCAATCAAAGCCTTACGTGCCACGTTTTTCCCTCCTTATCTTTGAGCAAACGGCATACCAAGAAATTTAAGCAGTTCCTTTGCCTCTTCGTCAGTATTGGCAGTTGTAACAAAAATTATATCCATACCTCTTACTTTATCTATTTTATCATATTCTATTTCAGGAAATATTAATTGTTCTTTAATTCCCAGTGAGTAATTTCCTCTTCCATCAAAAGATTTATCAGGAACCCCTGAAAAATCCCTTACTCTCGGAAGAGCAACATTCATCAGTTTATCAGCAAATTCATACATATACTGTTTTCTCAAGGTAACCTTGCAGCCTATAGGCATTTTTTCTCTTATTTTAAAATTTGCTACTGATTTCTTAGCTCTTGTCAATACAGGCTTTTGTCCTGTAATTATAGTCAAATCATTTACTGCCGATTCTAAAACTTTTGGATTATCTTTAGCTTCTCCGACACCCATATTTATAACTATCTTTTCTAATCTCGGTGCCTGCATTACATTTTTGTATTTGAATTCCTCTACTAAAGCAGGAATCACTTCGTTATTATACTTTTCTTGTAATCTTGAACTCATATTTTGCCCTCCTTTCAAAGATTAAAATGTCTCTCCGCACTTTTTACATACTCTTACCTTTGTTCCATCATCTAATATTTTATGGCTTATTCTTGTAACACCTTTACATTTATTGCAATATAACATTACTTTAGAACTATATATAGGCGCTTCTTTATGAATTATTCCGCCTTCCATGTTTTCTCTGTTAGGTTTTTGATGTTTTGTAATAATATTTACATCTTTAACAATAACTTTGCTTGATTTGGGATTTACTGATAATACTTCTCCGATTTTTCCCTTATCTTTTCCTGATATAACCATAACAGTATCTTTCTTTCTTACATGCACTTTTGCCATTATAGCCACCTCCTTATCTTATAGAACTTCAGGCGCTAATGATAATATTTTTGTAAAATCCTTATCTCTTAGCTCTCTTGCAACTGGTCCAAAAATACGAGTTCCTCTCGGCTGCTTATCTTCCTTTATCAGAACTGCAGCATTCTCATCGAATCTTATGTATGAACCATCCGCTCTTCTCAATCCCTTTACAGATCTTACTATAACTGCTTTTACAACTTCTCCCTTTTTAACAACACCGCCAGGTGTTGCGCTTTTAACACTAGCAACTATTACATCTCCGATGTTTCCCCATTTTCTTTTGGAACCACCTAACACTCTTATACACATAACCTCTTTAGCACCAGAATTATCTGCAACTTTCAACAATGTTTGTTGTTGAATCATTGAAATACCCTCCTTTCAGCTTTATACTATTTAGCTTTTTCTACTATTTCAACAAGTCTCCATCTTTTGTCTTTAGATAGAGGTCTGGTTTCCATTATTAATACTCTATCATTAGTTTTAGCTTCATTATTTTCATCATGAGCTTTAAATCTAGTGGTTCTATTCATTATTTTACCATATAACGGATGACGTACTTTCGTTTCTACAGCCACAACTACTGTCTTATCCATTTTATCAGAAACAACTCTTCCGATTTTGGTTTTTCTATAATTTCTTTCCATATGGCAACCTCCTTTCAGTCTATTGTTCCAAAGCCCTTAGTTCATTCTCTCTAAGGATGGTTTTAACTTGAGCTATAGATTTTTTTACTTCTTTTATTCTCATTGGGTTCTCCAGCTGACCAATAGCCAATTGGAATCTCAAATTAAACAATTCAGACTTGAAATCAGCTAATTTTGTCTGTAAGTCCTGAGGGCTATCATTTCTTAATTCTTTCAATTCTTTAGCCTTCATTGCTTTCACCACCCATTTTTTCAAAATCTTTTCTTGTTACAAACTTAGTCTTTATAGGCAACTTATATGCAGCAAGTCTCATAGCTTCTCTAGCTACATCCTCACCAACACCCGATAATTCAAATAATACTCTGTCAGGTTTTACAACTGCTACCCAGTATTCTGGTGTTCCTTTACCGGAACCCATACGAGTTTCCGCTGGTTTTTCAGTAACTGGTTTATCCGGGAAAATCTTTATCCAAAGTTTTCCTCCTCTTTTAATATATCTATTTATAGCTATTCTGGCAGCCTCTATTTGATTGCTTGTAATCCATCCGCATTCAGTAGCCTGTATAGCATAATCTCCATATGATATAAAATTACCTCTTGTAGCTCTACCTTTCATTCTACCACGCTGTACCTTACGATGTTTAACTCTTTTAGGCATTAACATGTTCTATTCCTCCTTTCCTAAGCGTTAACTTCTTCTTTACTCTCAGCCTTTTTCTTAGTTGGAAGTATCTCTCCCTTATAAGTCCAAACTTTAACTCCAATTTTTCCGTAAGTTGTATTTGCTTCGGCAAATCCATAATCTATATCAGCTCTCAAAGTCTGAAGTGGAATTGTTCCGTCATGATAAGATTCAGTTCTTGCAATTTCTGCACCGCCAAGTCTTCCTGCACAAGTCGTTTTAACTCCTTTAATTCCTGTCTTCATTGCTCTTTGTATTGTCTGCTTCATTGCCCTTCTAAATGAAATCCTCTTTTCAAGTTGCGTTGCTATATTTTCTGCCATAAGCTGAGCATCTGCTTCCGGGGATTTAACTTCAACTATATTTATCAATATTGTTTTTGCTTTAATTATCTTTTGAAGTTCTGATTTCAAGGTTTCTATTCCCTGTCCGCCTTTTCCTATAACCATGCCTGGTTTTGCTGTAAATATATTCAACTTGACTCTCTTAGCTGCTCTCTCAATTTGAATCTTAGAAATTCCTGCAATCCTAGTTTTATCTTTTACAAAATTTCTTATGACATTATCTTCAATCAAATTATCCGCAAAGTTCTTTTTGTCTGCATACCATTTAGCATCCCATTCTTTAATGACACCAACTCTGAGACCATGTGGATGTACTTTCTGTCCCATCTATTTCCCTCCTTTTAATTTTCTCTCTCTTTAACTACCAAAGTTATATGACTGCTTCTCTTTTTTATACCAAATGCTCTGCCCTGAGCATGCGGCTGAAATCTCTTTAAAGTTGGGCCCTGACATGAATATGCTTCCGATACATATAAATCATTTGCGTCCAAATCCAAATTATTTTCCGCATTGGCAACTGCTGATTTAAGCAATTTATTAACCACTACAGCTGCATCTTTCGGAGTATATTTTAATATAGCAAAGGCTTCATTTACATTTTTGCCTCTTATCAAGTCAAGAACTATTTCTACCTTGCTTGAAGACATTCTTACGTATTTAACTATTGCTTTGGCTTCCATTTTCGTACCTCCTTTCATTGCTATTTAGCAGCTGGCTTAGCAACATTATTAGCAACACTAGTTGTTTTTTCTGATTTCTGAACGTGTCCTCTATATGTCCTAGTCAATGAAAATTCTCCTAATTTATGTCCTACCATATCTTCAGATATATATACAGGTACATGCTTTCTTCCATCATGTACTGCAATGGTATGACCTATCATCTGTGGGAATATAGTTGAACTCCTTGACCAAGTCTTTATTACTTTCTTTTCACCCTTTTTATTCATTTCATTTATTCTCTTTAAAAGAGCTTCTTGAACATAAGGTCCTTTTTTAACCGATCTACTCAACTTATTGTCCTCCTTTCATTACCCTATAGCTTATGGAAGAGAATGTACATTCTCTTCAAACTACTTACTATTTCTCCTCTTAACTATAAACTTATCGGAATATTTTTTGTTTTTTCGAGTTTTATATCCTAAAGCCGGTTTACCCCAAGGAGTAAGTGGTCCTGGATGACCTACTGGTGATTTACCTTCACCACCACCATGTGGATGGTCATTAGGATTCATGACAGATCCTCTTACCGTTGGCCTAACACCCAGGTGCCTCTTTCTGCCTGCTTTACCCAAGCTAATTATCTCATGAGTTAAATTTGAAACTGTACCAATAGTAGCTCTGCACTCGATTCTAACATATCTCATTTCACCGCTTGGCAATCTAAGAGTAGCATACTCTCCCTCTTTTGCCATAAGTTGTGCTGATGCTCCAGCCGATCTTACAAGCTGAGCTCCCTTTCCTTTTTGAAGTTCTATATTATGAATTATAGTACCAACTGGTATATTTACAAGCGGAAGACAATTTCCAACTTTTATATCTGAATCAGATCCAGAAACTATAACATCTCCAACTTTCAATCCAACTGGAGCTATTATGTATCTTTTCTCTCCGTCTGTGTAATTCACAAGAGCTATATATGCAGATCTATTAGGATCATATTCTATAGTGGCAACTTTAGCTGGTATACCATCTTTATCTCTTTTAAAATCAATTATTCTATATTTTCTTTTTTCTCCTCCGCCTATGTGTCGAACTGTTATTCTGCCGTTGGCATTTCTACCACCACTCTTCTTTAATGTTGCAAGAAGTGATTTTTCAGGTACATCTGTAGTTAATTCTTCAAATGTACTAACTGTCATATTTCTTTTTGATGGAGTGGTTGGTTTAAATCCTTTAACTGCCATTACCGTATTTCCTCCTTATTTATCGCTTATCTGGTCTACAAACCAATAACTGCTTTATTTCTACTGCATTCCTTCAAAAAACTCTATTGTCTTGCTGTCTCCTGTAAGCTTGACAATTGCCTTTTTATAATCCGGTCTTTTTCCCAAATGTACTCCAACCCTTTTAGGCTTTCCTACATATCTAGCTGTCTTGATGTCCTCTACAGTAACATCAAACACATCTTCAATAGCCGTGCGAATCATTGTTTTCGTAGCACGTATATCAACTATAAAGGTGTATTTTTTATTGTTCATGGAAGCCATTGTTTTTTCAGTTATAACAGGTCTTCTTATGATATCATAATTTGTATATTTCATTATGCATACACCTCCTCAATCTTTGATACAGCATCCTTTGTTATCACAAGTTTATCAAATTTCAGCAGATCATATACATTTAAGTTATTAACGGGGATCACTTTTACACCTTTTATATTTCGTGCTGATTTATATACATTCTGATCGGATTGTTCTGTAACAATCAATGTCTTTTGAGTATTGATTGCATTCAAGATACTTACCATATCTTTTGTTTTTGGAGCATCAAGAGTTAAATTGTCTAAAACAATTATCTCATCTTCCTTAACCTTGCTTGTAAGTGCAGACTTCATTGCAACTTTTCTAGTGGACTTAGGCACAGAAATTCTGTAACTTCTAGGTTTTACTGCAAAAACCATACCACCATGAATCCATTGTGGAGCTCTTATTGATCCCTGCCTTGCTCTACCCGTTCCTTTCTGTCTCCAAGGTTTAATTCCACCTCCAGAAACTTCAGATCTGGTCTTAGCTGATTGAGTTCCCTGTCTCTTATTAGCAAGCAGTGCAACAACTACTTCATGGACTGCATATTCATTAACTTCAACTCCAAATACCTTATCTGATAAGTCCAAATCTCCAATTTTTTTACCATCTTTATTAAATAATCCTACTGTAGGCATTCTGTATCCTCCTTTCTAAAAAAATATTACGCTTTTATAGTATTTCTTATTATTACTAATCCTTTATTAGGACCTGGTACTCCACCTTTTATCAATATAAGATTTTTCTCAGGAATAATTTTTGCAACTTGTAAATTTAGTACTGTTGAATTTACATTACCCATATGTCCAGGCATCTTCATGTTTTTGAATGTTCTCGATGGATCTGATGCTGCACCCATTGAACCAACTGCTCTATGAAATTTTGAACCATGGGACATAGGACCTCTCTGTGCATTCCATTTTTTTATAGTTCCCTGAAATCCCTTACCTTTTGAAACTCCTGAAATATCAACTCTTTCACCTGACTCAAAAACATCAGCCTTTATTTCCTGACCGACTTCATAAGAAGTTATATCGTCAATTCTAAATTCCCTTATAAATTTTTTCAGTGCTACTCCTGCCTTTTTAAAGTGTCCCTTCATAGGTTTTCCTGCAAGTTTTTCCCTCATATCATCAAAAGCTACCTGAATAGCCTCATAACCATCTTTTTCTGAAGTTTTCTTCTGTAAAACCACACAAGGACCTGCTTCAATAACTGTAACCGGTACTACCTTTCTGTTTTCATCAAATATCTGGGTCATGCCAAGTTTTTTACCCATTATTGCCTTTTTCATTTTACACACCTCCTCAACATATTAGCGGATCACATATTGCAATCATAATAGTTTGTAATAGTCAAATCTATTACAACAATCTAAAGCTTGATTTCTATATCAACACCTGCTGGAAGATCCAATCTCATAAGAGCATCTACCGTCTTTGGTGATGGGCTTATAATATCTATAAGTCTTTTATGTGTTCTTATCTCGAATTGTTCTCTTGAATCCTTGTATTTATGCGGAGCTCTAAGTATTGTGACAACATCTTTCTCAGTAGGTAATGGTACTGGACCTGCCACCTTTGCTCCAGTGGATTTGGCTGTTTCTACAATTCTCTCTGAAGACTGATCCAATATGCTATGATCAAAAGCCTTTAATCTTATTCTTATTCTCTGTTTTGCCATTTATATTCCCTCCTTTTCATGCACGCTTTGCTTCTTACGTACAACAGCGGATATATTCTGTAAACTGTTCCTGGCGTTTCATCTTATTTCGCCTAATAATACACATACAGAACCACCGTCATCTGGTTCAAAGACCTAGATTGTTCAGTCAAGAATTCCCCGGAAGCCCGGCAACCTCTCACTTCATCACTGTTATAACAACACAACTTCTTAATTATACTATAAATATTTTTATTTTACAAGCAAAATAAAAACTAATTTTTAAATGCACGTAAAAAGAGAAGGGCGTCCCCTTCCCCTTTAACTTATAAACTTTTTAAGCAAGTCTTATCCTTCTTTTCCCAAAAAGCTACTCTACAATTTTAGTAACTACACCTGAGCCAACTGTTCTTCCGCCTTCTCTTATTGCAAATCTCAGTCCTTCATGCATTGCTACCGGTGTTATAAGCTCTACATTCATGTCTATATGATCTCCAGGCATTACCATCTCTACTCCCTCTGGAAGGGCTATCGAGCCTGTTACATCTGTTGTCCTGAAATAAAACTGCGGTCTGTATCCATTGAAAAACGGAGTATGTCTTCCTCCTTCTTCTTTCTTCAATACATAAACCTGCCCTACAAATTTCTTGTGCGGATGTACTGTTCCCGGTTTTGACAATACCTGGCCTCTCTCTACTTCTTCTCTCTGTATTCCTCTCAACAGTACCCCTATGTTGTCTCCTGCCATTGCCTGGTCAAGAAGCTTCCTGAACATTTCCACTCCTGTACATACTGTCTTCTTCTTCTCTTCACTAAGTCCTACTATCTCAAGTTCGTCTCCTATCTTGAGCACTCCTGTCTCTACTCTTCCTGTTGCTACTGTTCCTCTTCCTGTTATTGTGAATATATCCTCTATTGGCATTAGGAATGGTTTATCTATTGGTCTTTCCGGTGTCGGTATATAATTATCTACTGCATCCATAAGCTCATGTATACACTTTGTTGCTTCTGGATCATCTGGATTTTCCAGTACCTTCAATGCACTTCCTACTATTATTGGAACGTCATCTCCTGGGAACCCATACTCACTCAACAATTCCCTTACTTCCATCTCAACCAATTCTATTAATTCAGGGTCATCTACCTGATCTGACTTATTCAAAAATACTACTATATACTGTACTCCTACCCTACTTGCCAGAAGTATATGCTCTCTTGTCTGCGGCATTGGTCCATCTGCTGCACTTACTACCAGGATTGCTCCATCCATCTGTGCTGCTCCTGTTATCATGTTCTTTACATAATCTGCATGTCCTGGACAGTCTACATGTGCATAGTGTCTCTTGTCTGTCTCATACTCTACGTGTGCTGTATTTATTGTTATTCCTCTTTCTTTCTCTTCTGGTGCCTTATCTATTTCATCATATTTTGTTGCTGCTGCTTTCCCCTCTTTTGCCAATACTGTCGTTATTGCTGCCGTCAGTGTTGTCTTACCATGGTCTACGTGTCCTATTGTCCCTATGTTTACATGTGGTTTCGTTCTCTCAAACTTCTCTTTTGACATTTTATTTTCTTCCTCCTCAACACAAATTAAAATTATAAATAAATTTAACCGTTTCTTTCGCCTGTAACTTTTTCTTGAATACTCTTTGGAACTTCTTCATAATGGTCAAATGACATAGAATACACGCCTCTACCCTGTGTCCTTGATCTAAGAACTGTGGCGTATCCAAACATTTCAGAAAGAGGTACAAATGCCCTTATAACTTGTGCACCCGATCTCTGAGTCATTCCTTCAATAATTCCTCTTCTGGAATTTATGTCTCCCATTACATCTCCCATATATTCTTCCGGTACTGTAACTTCAACTTTTTCCATAGGCTCAAGTAAAATAGGATCCGCTTTGTTCATGGCATTTTTAAATGCCATGGAAGCCGCTATCTTAAATGCCATTTCAGAAGAGTCTACATCATGATATGAACCATCATAAAGTTTGACTTTAAAATTTATAACCGGATATCCAGCTACTACACCGCTCTGTGCAGCTTCCTGTATTCCATTGTCAATTGGTCCGATATACTCTTTAGGTATAGTTCCACCTACAATGGCATTTTCAAAGGAATATCCATCTCCTGAAGGAGACATTTCTATCCAGCAGTGTCCATATTGTCCATGTCCACCAGATTGTCTTATAAATTTTCCCTCCGCCTTAACAGTCTTCTTAATGGTTTCTTTATACGCAACCTGAGGTTTACCAACATTACATTCCACTTTAAATTCTCTCTGGAGTCTATCAACAATTATCTCCAAATGAAGTTCACCCATTCCAGCTATTATTGTCTGGCCGGTTTCATGATCTGTATAAGTTTTAAAAGTTGGATCTTCTTCTGCAAGTTTCGCAAGAGCTATACCCATCTTTTCCTGATCTGCTTTTGTTTTAGGTTCTATAGCTACATCTATAACTGGCTCTGGAAATTCCATGCTCTCAAGTACTATAGGATCATTTTCATCACAAAGAGTATTACCGGTAGTTGTTTCTTTCAGCCCTACTATTGCACCAAGATCTCCTGCATAGAGTTCATCAATTTCCTGTCTGTGGTTTGAATGCATTTTTACAAGTCTGGCAATTCTCTCTTTTTTACCTTTAGTTGAATTATAAACATAAGTACCGCTTTTCATGATGCCAGAATATATCCTTGTAAATGCTAGCTTTCCTATAAATGGATCAGTTGCTATTTTAAATGCCAGTGCAGACAGAGGTGCATTATCATCAGCAGGTCTCTCATCATCTTCACCAGTTTCAGGATTTTTTCCCTTTACAGGCGGTATATCAAGAGGTGATGGCATGAAATTGACTACAGCATCTATCATTGGTTGTACGCCTTTGTTTTTATATGAAGATCCACACAAAACAGGTACTATTTCATTTGCAATAACACCTTTCCTAAGAGTAGATATTATTTCTTCTTCAGTCAGCTCTTCTCCATCCAGATATTTCATCATTAAATCTTCATCAAAATCAGCTACTGCCTCAATTAATGCAGTCCTGTATTCACTTGCCTTATCCTTCAAATCATCAGGTATTTCCACTTCATCCATAACGGTACCCAAATCATCTTCATATATTATAGCTTCATTTTTTATGAGATCAACTATACCTTTAAATTGATCTTCTGTTCCTATTGGAATCTGGATAGGTACTGCATTACAATGAAGTCTTTCTCTCAATGTATTTATACACATATAAAAATCTGCTCCAACAGAGTCCATTTTATTTACATACACCATTCTTGGAACTCCATAATTATCTGCCTGTCGCCATACAGTCTCTGTCTGAGGCTCCACTCCACTTTTTGCATCTAAAACAGTAACCGCACCATCTAAAACTCTCAATGATCTTTCAACTTCTACAGTAAAATCCACGTGTCCTGGTGTATCTATTATATTTATCGCATAACCTTTCCACTGACAGAATGTAGCTGCTGAAGTTATTGTTATTCCTCTTTCCTGCTCTTGTGCCATCCAGTCCATTGTAGCTTCACCATTGTGTACTTCTCCTATTTTATGGGTTCTTCCCGTATAGAAAAGTATACGTTCTGTAGTGGTAGTTTTTCCAGCATCTATATGTGCCATTATTCCAATATTACGGAATTTATCTAATGGATATTCTCTTCCCACTTGCTCTTCCTCCTTGCAACTGTAAATTTAATTCGACAAAACTGTTTTAGCAAACCCACCAAAACAGTTTTGAATATTATTAATATCTATAATGTGCAAAAGCTTTATTTGCTTCAGCCATTTTATGAGTTTCTTCCCTCTTTTTAACAGCAGCTCCTGTATTATTAGATGCATCTATGATTTCTGAAGCCAGCCTTTCCCTCATATACTTTTCATTTCTTTTTCTTGATGCAATAAGAAGCCATCTGATACCTAATGTCTGTCTTCTTTCTGGTCTAACTTCTATTGGTACCTGATAGGTTGCACCACCAATTCTTCTAGCTTTTACTTCGAGTAAAGGCATTATGTTGTTCATAGCCTCTTCAAATACTTCAATTGGCTCTTTATTAGTTTTTCCTTGAATTATGTCAAAAGCACTGTAGCATATTTTTTGAGCCACACCTTTCTTACCATCTTCCATTATATTGTTAATCAGTTTAGTAACAACCTTACTATTATATACTGGATCAGGCAATACATCTCTTTTTCCTATATGTCCTTTTCTTGCCACTTTTCTTCCCTCCTTAACAATTCAAAATTTAAGTTCATAGGTACTCGATTATATTTAATCAATAACCGCAAAGCGCTTTGTACTCCTGCAAAATAATTTATCAATGTTAAAAATATCTATCAATTTATAATGAATGCTGAATACATAGCACTAAATTCATTGTTATAACCAATGCTATTTCTGCTTTGGTTTTTTTGCACCATATTTTGATCTTGCCTGCAATCTATCAGCTACTCCTGCTGAATCTAAAGCTCCTCTTACAATATGATATCTTACACCTGGAAGATCTTTTACTCTTCCACCTCTTATAAGAACAACACTATGTTCCTGAAGATTATGTCCTATACCAGGAATGTAAGAAGTAACTTCATAACCATTTACCAATCTAACTCTGGCTATTTTTCTAAGTGCGGAGTTAGGCTTTTTAGGAGTAGTTGTTTTTACTACTGTGCAAACCCCTCTTTTCTGAGGACATTCCCTTAATGCTGGTGCCTGTGATTTTAAATTTGAAGTTTTTCTTCCTTTTCTAACTAACTGGCTTATTGTTGGCATCTTTACACCTCCTTTTTACTATTAAACTAATATCTATAAATTAAAATATTAGATATAAACAACTATAAAATTTATATTAAATATCATAAAAGCTGACTAACAACTTACTTAAGCAGAGCAGCAGTAGCCGCACCTACATTTATTCCACATAGCCTACCCAATTCTTTCATGGTATCTATATATACAACTTCTAAGGAATTATCTTTAGCTAATATCTCTACCGGTTTCATCAGACTCTCGTTAGCATCTTTAGCTATATATACAGTTTTAGCCTCATCATTTTTAATGGCCTTAACAGTCTGCTTTATACCAACAACCTTTTTTCCCTTAAGTCTGTAAATCATAAACCTATTTCCTCCCTTACAGTGTTATAGAGACAAAGCTCTTAAACTTTGCCTCTTTAAAAACACATAGCTGTATTTTATCATTTTAGTACTGTTATGTCAATATTCAGGCTTCCTTTTTATCCTCACTGTTTACAATGTCATTATCAGTATTTCCCGCGTCATTTGCCGTATCAAGCTTTATAGATCTATATCTCATCATACCAGTTCCTGCCGGTATAAGTTTACCTATAATTACATTTTCCTTTAATCCAAGCAAAGGATCAATCTTGCCTTTTATAGCTGCATCAGTAAGTACTCTTGTTGTCTCCTGGAAAGAAGCAGCTGATAAAAATGAATCCGTTGCAAGTGCAGCTTTGGTTATACCAAGAAGCGTTATTCTTCCCTGTGCAGGCTTACCTCCATTGGAAATCACCTTATCATTTTCTTCTTCAAAGTCAAATATGTCTATCATAGTTCCTGGTAACAACTCCGTATCTCCTGAATCTTCTATTTTTACTTTTCTTGTCATTTGTCTTATAACGACCTCGAGATGTTTGTCATTTATATCAACACCTTGCAGCCGATAAACTTTCTGAACTTCAGAAAGCAAATAATTTTTAACTCCCTGAACTCCTTTTATTCTTAAAATATCATGAGGATTTACAGATCCTTCTGTTATTTCATCTCCAGCACTTATAACATCACCATCGGATACTTTAATTCTTGATCCAAATGGAATATCATAAGTAACCTCTTCACCACTATCCGTAATAACAGATATAGTTCTTTTCTTCTTGGTTTTTTCCATTTTTACAGTACCAGATACTTCACTTATTATAGCAAGACCTTTTGGTTTTCTTGCTTCAAATAATTCTTCAACTCTTGGAAGTCCCTGAGTTATATCCGAACCTGCAACTCCACCTGTGTGGAAGGTTCTCATTGTCAACTGCGTACCTGGCTCACCTATACTTTGTGCCGCTATTATTCCTACAGATTCACCTATATCAATTTTTTTGGCAGTAGCCATATTCATTCCATAACATTTTGAGCACACTCCATGCTTAGATCTACAGGTAAATACTGATCTTATCTTAACCTTTTTAATACCTGTATTCTCTATTTTTTCAGCTATCTTTGAATCCATGTAGCTATCTTTAGCAATTATGAGTTCTCCTGTATTTGGATCTTTAATATCTTCTGCCGAATATCTTCCGGTTAATCTTTCTGACAAACTTTCTATAACTTCATTTCCTTCTTTTATTTCAGATACTTCATATCCCTCATGTGTTCCACAATCTTCTTCCCTTACTATAACATCCTGACTTACATCTACAAGCCTTCTTGTAAGATAACCTGAATCTGCCGTCTTAAGTGCCGTATCAGCATTACCTTTTCTAGCTCCATGGGTAGATATAAAATATTCAAGTACATCCAATCCTTCTCTAAACGATGCCCTTATTGGGAGTTCTATTATTTTTCCTGAAGGATTTGCCATAAGCCCTCTCATACCTGCAAGCTGTTTGATCTGACTCTTGGAACCTCTGGCTCCAGAATCAGCCATCATAAATATTGGATTAAACTTATCAAGATTGTTCATAAGTTCATCTGCGACATCTTCCGTAGTTTTGGTCCATTTCTCTATAACTCTCTGATACCTTTCATCTTCCGATATAAATCCTCGTCTGTACATCTTCTCTATTTTATCAACAGCTGCATCTGATTCACTAAGAAGTCGTTTCTTAGCTTCAGGTACAACCATATCAGAAGTCGAGACTGTTATACCGCTTATAGTAGAATAATGATATCCCCTTGCCTTTATCTTATCAAGCATTATAGATGTTTTAGTGGCACCATGCTTCATATAGCACTTATTTATTATTTTGCCAAGATTTTTCTTTGCAACCAAAAAATCAATTTCCAGCTTAAATTCATTTTCAGGTTTGCTTCTATCTACAAAGCCAAGATCCTGCGGTACCGATTCATTGAATATGAGCTTACCTGGAGTTGTTTCAATTATGCCGTTTATAAGTTTTCCATCTTTTATCTTAGTCATCCTTACCTTGATTTTAGCATGTATGCTTATCTGTTTAAGCTGGTATGCCATTATTACTTCATCCTGACTAGAAAAAATCCTTCCTTCACCTTCTGCACCATCTTCTTCTATAGTGAGATAGTAAGAACCGAGAACCATATCCTGTGTAGGTACAACTACCGGCTTACCATCCGATGGTTTTAATATATTATGTGCAGCAAGCATTAAAAATCTAGCTTCTGCCTGAGCTTCAACAGAAAGAGGAACATGAACTGCCATCTGGTCCCCATCAAAATCTGCATTATATGCTGTACAAGCAAGTGGATGCAGCTTTATTGCCTTTCCCTCTACAAGAACCGGCTGAAAAGCCTGAATACCTAATCTGTGAAGTGTAGGTGCACGGTTCAAAAGTACTGGATGATCCGATATTACCTCTTCCAATACATCCCATACCTGAGTTTGAATTCGTTCCACCATTCTCTTGGCACTCTTGATATTATGAGCAAGGCCGCTTTCAACCAGCTTTTTCATCACAAATGGTTTAAAAAGTTCTAAAGCCATTTCTTTAGGAAGACCACATTGATACATTTTTAGTTCAGGGCCTACAACTATAACCGAACGTCCTGAATAATCAACACGCTTTCCAAGCAAATTCTGTCTAAACCTACCCTGTTTTCCCTTCAGCATATCCGATAATGATTTTAATGGTCTATTTCCAGGGCCTGTTACCGGTCTTCCACGTCTTCCGTTGTCTATAAGAGCATCAACTGCCTCCTGGAGCATTCTCTTCTCATTTCTAACTATTATGTCTGGTGCCCCAAGATCCAAAAGTTTTTTAAGTCTATTATTTCTATTTATAACTCTTCTGTAAAGGTCATTTAAGTCTGATGTAGCAAATCTTCCTCCATCCAACTGAACCATAGGTCTTAAATCAGGTGGAATTACAGGTATCACGTCTATTATCATCCAATCTGGCTTGTTGCCTGACTTTCTAAAGGATTCTACCACTTCAAGCCTTCTTATTATTCTAACCTTTTTCTGTCCCGTGCTGCTTTTAAAGTTTTCCTTCAGTTCCAATGAAAGCTGCTCTAGGTCTATTTCCTCTAATAGTTTTTTAATAGACTCAGCCCCCATTCCTGCTACAAAAGATTCTTCGCCGTATTTATCAGCAGCTTCCCTATATTCTTTTTCATTTAAAAGTTGCTTTTTTAACAGTGGAGTTTCTTTCGGATCCAGAACCACATAAGATGCAAAGTAAAGCACCTTCTCCAATGATCGTGGTGACATATCCAGTATAAGTCCCATTCTTGATGGAATACCCTTAAAATACCAAATATGAGATACTGGCGCTGCAAGTTCAATATGGCCCATTCTTTCACGCCTTACTTTTGCCTTGGTTACCTCGACACCACATCTGTCACATACTATTCCCTTATATCTTATTCTTTTATATTTTCCACAATGGCATTCCCAATCTTTTGTAGGTCCAAATATTCTCTCACAGAACAACCCATCTCTTTCTGGTTTTAAAGTTCTATAATTTATAGTTTCAGGCTTTTTAACTTCACCTCTAGACCACTCTCTTATCTTTTCCGGAGAAGCAAGACCTATTTGCATTGCATCAAAATTATTTAATTCAAACAAGGGTAAATCCTCCCTTCCTAATGTTCATCGCTGAAATCGTCTATATCAAGATCATCTAAATTCAAATCATCTTCAGATTCATCTTCTTCATCGTCATTAATATCTTCAGGTTCATCTTTTACAACCTTCTGTTCCTGTGGAACTGAATCTTCATTTCCTTCTATATTAACACCCAAATCTTCAACATCATCATCTATTGACTCTTTTATCTTTATCTCTTCATTGTTGTCATTGAGGACTTTTACATCAAGGCAAAGTGCCTGAAGTTCCTTTATGAGAACTTTAAACGATTCTGGAACTCCTGGTTCCGGCACATTTTCACCTTTTACTATAGCTTCATAGGTCTTTACCCTTCCTACTACATCGTCAGATTTAACTGTAAGTATTTCCTGAAGGGTATGAGCCGCACCATATGCTTCAAGTGCCCATACTTCCATCTCACCAAATCTCTGGCCTCCAAATTGGGCCTTACCTCCAAGAGGCTGCTGGGTAACAAGTGAATACGGTCCTGTAGATCTAGCATGAATTTTATCGTCAACTAAATGTGCTAATTTTAGAATGTACATGTATCCAACTGTTACAAGCCTATCAAAAGGTTCTCCTGTTCTTCCGTCATACAGTACAGTTTTACCGTGGGATTTATAGCCTGCTTTCTGAAGACACTCCAAAATATCTTCCTCTCTGGCACCATCAAATACAGGCGTCGCTATATGCCACCCAAGTTTGCTTGCCGCCCACCCCAGATGAACTTCAAGTACCTGACCTATATTCATACGCGATGGAACTCCAAGAGGATTCAGGCATATCTGAAGGGGTCTTCCATCTGGTAAAAACGGCATATCCTCTTCTGGAAGCACTCTTGAGATAACACCCTTGTTACCATGTCTGCCCGACATTTTATCACCTACGGATATTTTCCTTTTCTGAGCTATGTAACATCTAACAAGTTTATTTACACCAGGTGGAAGTTCATCTCCATTTTCCCTAGTAAATACTCTCACATCAACAATTATTCCGTATTCTCCATGAGGAACTCTAAGCGACGTATCCCTGACTTCTCTAGCTTTTTCTCCAAATATAGCCCTTAAAAGCCTTTCCTCTGCTGTAAGTTCAGTTTCGCCTTTGGGAGTTACCTTTCCAACTAATATGTCTCCTGCTCTTACTTCTGCTCCTATTCTTATTATTCCTCTATCATCTATATCTTTAAGGGCATCTTCACCAACATTAGGTATATCTCTTGTAATTTCTTCAGGTCCAAGTTTTGTATCCCTTGCCTCGGATTCATATTCTTCTATGTGAATAGATGTAAATACATCATCCCTGACAAGTTCCTCAGATATAAGCATGGCATCTTCATAATTGTAGCCCTCCCAGGTTGTAAACCCCATTCTTATATTCTTTCCCAGAGCTATTTCACCTAAGTCTGTTGAAGGTCCATCTGCAATTACAGTTCCCTTGTCAACTTTTTCACCTGTTTTAACTATAGGCCTTTGATTTATACAAGTTCCCTGATTTGATCTTTTAAATTTAATCAGTCGGTAGGTGTCTATTCCTGCATCTGAATTTCTCTTTATCCTGATTTCATTTGCGCTTACATATACTACAGTTCCTGCATTTCTTGCCTTTGGAAGGACTCCTGAGTCTACAGCTGCTTTATATTCTATACCTGTACCTACTATAGGCGCCTGAGGTTTCAAAAGTGGTACAGCCTGCCTCTGCATGTTTGAGCCCATTAACGCACGGCTTGCATCATCATTTTCAAGAAAAGGTATCATGGCCGTAGCTACTGAAACAATTTGTCTCGGTGAAACATCTATAAAATCAACATCTTCACGAGGTACTACTATAACCTCACCTTTATCTCTAACTGTAACTCTAGTATCAATAAATTTGCTTTCCTCATCAAGAGGTTCATTCGCCTGACCTATTAGATATTCATCCTCTTCGTCTGCTGTCATATATACAATCTCATTAGTAACCACTCCAGTTGATTTATCCACTTTTCTATAAGGAGCTTCAATAAAGCCGTAATCATTCACCTTTGCATAGGTTGCAAGAGAGTTAATAAGACCTATATTAGGTCCTTCTGGAGTTTCTATAGGACACATTCTTCCATAATGAGAATTGTGAACATCTCTAACCTCAAATCCGGCTCTTTCTCGTGACAACCCTCCCGGTCCCAATGCTGAGAGTCTTCTCTTATGCGTGAGTTCGGATAGTGGATTAGTCTGGTCCATAAACTGCGAAAGCTGTGAACTTCCAAAAAACTCTTTTATTGATGCTGCTACAGGTCTTATATTTATAAGTGCCTGAGGCGTTATTACCTCTTGGTCCTGTATGGTCATTCTCTCTTTTACTACTCTTTCCATCCTTGAAAGACCTATTCTAAATTGATTTTGAAGCAATTCACCTACAGATCTAAGTCTTCTATTGCCAAGATGATCAATGTCGTCTGTATGACCTATATTATAAGCCAATCCCAGTTCATAGCTGATTGTGGCATATATATCATCTTTGACTATGTGTTTGGGAATCAACTCATGCATATGCTTTTTTATCTGATCCTTAATACTTTCTTCATCACTGTAATTATCCAATATTTCTTTTAATACCGGATAATGAACACTTTCTTTTATATTCAAATCATCTATATTAAAGTCAACAAAATTATGTATGTTCACAAAATTGTTACCTATTATTCTTAAAGTTGCGTCTTCTATCTGAATGTCTACTATATTTATACCGCATTGTTGTATATCAACAGCCTTATCTCTATCAATCCTATCACCTTTTTGAACCAGTATCTCCCCCGTCTGTGGGTTTACTATGTCCTTAGCTGCTATTTGATTGGCAATTCTAAGATAAAGCGCCAACTTTTTATTGAACTTATATCTTCCAACTCTAGAGAGATCATATCTCTTTGCATCAAAAAACAAAGAATCAATAAGTGACTGCGCACTGTCTACTGTAGGTGGTTCTCCCGGTCTCAACCTTTTATAAATCTCAAGCAGGGCCTCTTCATGAGTTTTAGTATTATCCTTCTCAATCGTAGCTTTTAATCTTTCATCTTCTCCAAAAAACTCAATAACTTCATTATCTGTACCATAGCCCATTGCTCTAGCTAAAATAGTTATGGGAAGTTTCCTTGTCTTATCAATTCTTACATATATTATATCATTTGAATCAGTCTCATACTCTAACCAGGCCCCCCTATTAGGAATAACCGTTGATGAGAAAAGCTTCTTACCTGTCTTGTCTAAAGACATATCATAATATACCCCTGGTGATCTTACAAGCTGACTTACTATAACTCTTTCCGCTCCATTAATTATAAAAGTTCCCTGTTCCGTCATGAGAGGGAAATCCCCCATAAAAACCTCTTGCTCCTTAACTTCTCCAGTTTCCTTATTCAATAACCTAACTTTCACCTTTAAAGGTGCCGCATAAGTAGCATCTCTTTCTTTACAATCCTCTACCGAGTATTTGATGTTATCCATATCAAGTTTGTAGCCTACAAATTCTAGATTAAGATTTGCAGTATAATCTTGAATAGGATTAATATCATCAAATACTTCCTGCAAGCCTTCTTTTAGAAACCAATTATATGAATCTAGCTGTACTTCAATTAGATTAGGCATATGACCTATTTCTTTAAGTCTGGAAAAGCTCATTCTAGTTCTTTTACCAACCTGGACAGGATGTACCATTGACTTTCACCCCTTGCATAAACTAAAAATAGCCAAAAACATCTACATATGTTTATGGATTCTTCATACTAATATCAAATTAGTATAACCTACTTTTTATAATTAATTCAAATTATACTAATTTGCAATTATCCTATTGATTTTTAATTAATCAATGCAATTTATTATATTAGCATAATACCAAATTTTTGTCAACAATGAATTAAAGGTTTTTAAAAATTATCTGAAGGTTTATAAAAGGAACGCTTTAAAACTAAAGCGTTCCTTTTATAAACTTCATTCTATAACTTTTATACTACTTTAATTCTACCGTAGCTCCAACTTCCTCAAATTTTGCTTTCATAGCTTCTGCATCTTCTTTACTTACAGCTTCTTTTATTGTCTTAGGAGCTCCGTCAACCAAAGCTTTAGCATCTTTTAATCCCAAGCCAGTTGCTTCTCTAACTACCTTTATAACTTTTATTTTTTGTGCTCCTGCTTCTTTCAAAACTACATCAAATTCAGTTTTTTCTGCAGCGCCTGCTCCATCTCCAGCAGCAGCTCCACCTGCAGCAGCTGCTGGAGCTGCTGCGCTTACACCAAATTCTTCTTCACATGCCTTTACTAATTCGTTTAATTCTAAAACACTCATATCTTTTATAGCCTGAATGATTTCTTCTTTACTCATTTAATATACACCTCCGAAATTTCTTCCTTTAATTATGCTTCTTCTGAAGCCGAATCTTTCTGTTTTGATATTGCATCTAATAAATATACAAATTTTGATACTGGAGCCTTGAAACTTCCAAGCAACTTCGCAATAAGTATTTCCTTTGATGGTACAGTGGCAAGTTTTTTAATTTTATCCTCATCAAAGAATTCTCCATCTACAATTCCACCTTTTAACTCTAAAGCTTTATGATCCTTTGCATAATTATTAATTACTCTTGCTGGAGCAGTAACATCCTCATATCCAAATGCTATTGATATTGGTCCTTTAAGGATTTGTTCTGCATCATTATATCCCAATTCCTTCGCAGCCAATGTAGATAATGTATTCTTGTAAACTTTATACTCTACACCTGCTTCTCTTAGACTCTTTCTAAGTTCTGTATCTTGCTCTACTGTTAATCCCTGGTATTTAGAGAATACTATACTTTTAGACTTTTCCATCTTTTCTTTTATCTCTTGGACCTTAGCTTCCTTTAATTCTCTATTTTTTGTCATCGCATTACACCTCCTCACGGTTATACTACAACTATAAAAATGATCCCTCCATAGACAAAAGAGAGACCAATTACTTTTCTTATATTGGAACCCTGGGTAGGTTGATAACCGTTATGCTCACGCACCTACTGTCTATGGAATATTTACTTATTTAATAAAATATCAATTTATTTTAATACTAATCCAAAACTTTAGTTGGATTTACCTTTACTCCAGGCCCCATAGTACTTGACAATACTACAGATTTTAAATATTGGCCCTTAGCTGCTGATGGCTTTGCTTTTATAATAGCATCCAACAGTGCATGAAAATTTTCTACCAATTTTCCTGACTCAAAAGATTTCTTACCTATTGGAACATGTATTATAGAAGTCTTATCCACCCTGTATTCAACTTTTCCAGCTTTAATTTCATTTATAGCTTTTGCTACATCAAAAGTTACGGTACCTGATTTAGGGTTTGGCATTAAGCCTTTCGGTCCAAGCACTCTACCCAATCTGCCTACAACACCCATCATATCCGGTGTTGCAACAACGATATCAAAATCAAACCAGTTTTCTTTTTGGATTTTTTCCACATATTCTTCTGCTCCTACAAAATCTGCTCCCGCATCTTTTGCTTCATCAACTTTACTGCCTTTTGCAAACACTAAAACTCTAACTTGTTTACCGGTTCCATTTGGAAGCACAACAGCTCCTCTAACTTGCTGATCTGCATGTCTTGGATCGACACCAAGTTTTAATGCAATTTCTATAGTTTCATCGAATTTAGCCTTTGCTGTTTTTAAAACTATATCTATTGCTTCTTCTGGTGAATACAATACATTTTTATCAATAAGCTTGACACTTTCTACATAATTTTTTCCCATTTAAAATCCTCCTCTGTGGTAATTAACGGCTTTTGCCTCCCACTATTTTGATCCATGCTATTCTTCCACAGTTATTCCCATACTTCTTGCTGTTCCTGCCACCATTCTCATAGCAGCCTCTATTGATCCTGCATTCAAATCAGGCATTTTTGTTTCTGCTATCTGCTTAACCTGTTCCTTTGTTACCTTGGCAACCTTTGTCTTATTTGGTACTCCGGAACCACTTTCAATTCCTGCAGCCTTTTTAAGTAATACTGCTGCTGGTGGAGTTTTCAATATAAAGCTGAATGATCTATCCTGATATACAGTAATTACCACTGGAATAATCAACCCAGCCTGATTATTAGTTTTAGCATTGAATTCTTTACAAAATCCCATGATATTTACACCATGCTGTCCAAGTGCCGGACCAACTGGTGGTGCTGGACTTGCCTTACCTGCAGGAAGCTGAAGCTTTATCATTCCTACTACCTTTTTAGCCATAATAACACCTCCTTAGTCTAACTTTTCTATTTGATTAAAATCAAGTTCAACAGGAGTTTCCCTGCCAAACATGTTTACTAATGCCTTAATCTTTTTCTTTTCAGTATTAATTTCCTGGATAACAGCCGAAAAATTTTCAAGAGGGCCAGACTTAACTTTTACATTTTCTCCTACTGATACATCTACATTTACAGGCTTTTCACTTATTCCCATGGTTCTAACTTCTTCATCTGTAAGGGGAACGGGCTTAGATCCAGGTCCGACAAAGCCTGTAACACCCCTAGTATTTCTAACTATATACCAAGAATCATCACTCATAACCATATGTATCAAAACATATCCTGGGAAAATTTTCTTAAGGGTTATTTTTTTCTTTCCATCTTTAATTTCAACCTGCTCTTCCATAGGAACTTGAACATCATCTATCCACTCATAGAGGTTTCTATTTTCTATGGTTTTCTCAAGGTTAGCTTTAACCTTATTTTCATAACCAGAATATGTATGAACTACATACCATCTAGCTTTATCTGCCATAATCTCAGGGACATGATATTTCTTAGTCCCTACCTCCTTTTACTATTATTTCAACATGTTTTGAACTATAAAATTGAATCCAAAATCCAATATTCCAACAATAACGGCATATACAGCACAAAATGCAATAACAGATATGGATGCTTTTTTTACATTTTCTTTTGATGCCCAAGTTATTCTATTAAATTCTAAAATTAAATCCTTAAAAAAATTGGACTTTTTATTAGATGAAACTGCATTTTTTTTAGTCTTTCTATTGCTTGTTGCCATTATATTCACACCCTTGAAATATTTCATACATTTAATTTATCTATGCCATTTTACTTTGTTTCCTTATGAACTGTATGTTTATGGCAAAATGGACAATACTTTTTCAACTCTAGTCTATCAGGATTATTTTTTTTGTTTTTAATCGTACTATAATTTCTCTGCTTACAATCCGTACATGCTAATGTCACTTTAACTCTCACTGCCATCACACCTCCTAATATCGTTGATGTATGTCAATTAATCCCCATAGAAGATGGGGTTTAACAAAATTATTTTTTAAAACATATCAAAAACTTCACATAGTTTATGACGATGATTGACAACACCGCATTTAATAAAAATTTATGTTCCTAATTTAGAATCCATAAACAATTAAACCATATGTATCTTAATAATTCTAAAATTACGCATTACTTATATACTTTATCACAGCTTAGTTTTTATGTCAATGAAAAATTTATATTTCTATAAGTTTTGAAAAGGACCAGATCCAAGAAACCCAGTCCTCTTTTCCCAAAAAGCTACTCTACAATTTTAGTAACTACACCTGAGCCAACTGTTCTTCCGCCTTCTCTTATTGCAAATCTCAGTCCTTCATGCATTGCTACCGGTGTTATAAGCTCTACATTCATGTCTATATGATCTCCAGGCATTACCATCTCTACTCCCTCTGGAAGGGCTATCGAGCCTGTTACATCTGTTGTCCTGAAATAAAACTGCGGTCTGTATCCATTGAAAAACGGAGTATGTCTTCCTCCTTCTTCTTTCTTCAATACATAAACCTGCCCTACAAATTTCTTGTGCGGATGTACTGTTCCCGGTTTTGACAATACCTGGCCTCTCTCTACTTCTTCTCTCTGTATTCCTCTCAACAGTACCCCTATGTTGTCTCCTGCCATTGCCTGGTCAAGAAGCTTCCTGAACATTTCCACTCCTGTACATACTGTCTTCTTCTTCTCTTCACTAAGTCCTACTATCTCAAGTTCGTCTCCTATCTTGAGCACTCCTGTCTCTACTCTTCCTGTTGCTACTGTTCCTCTTCCTGTTATTGTGAATATATCCTCTATTGGCATTAGGAATGGTTTATCTATTGGTCTTTCCGGTGTCGGTATATAATTATCTACTGCATCCATAAGCTCATGTATACACTTTGTTGCTTCTGGATCATCTGGATTTTCCAGTACCTTCAATGCACTTCCTACTATTATTGGAACGTCATCTCCTGGGAACCCATACTCACTCAACAATTCCCTTACTTCCATCTCAACCAATTCTATTAATTCAGGGTCATCTACCTGATCTGACTTATTCAAAAATACTACTATATACTGTACTCCTACCCTACTTGCCAGAAGTATATGCTCTCTTGTCTGCGGCATTGGTCCATCTGCTGCACTTACTACCAGGATTGCTCCATCCATCTGTGCTGCTCCTGTTATCATGTTCTTTACATAATCTGCATGTCCTGGACAGTCTACATGTGCATAGTGTCTCTTGTCTGTCTCATACTCTACGTGTGCTGTATTTATTGTTATTCCTCTTTCTTTCTCTTCTGGTGCCTTATCTATTTCATCATATTTTGTTGCTGCTGCTTTCCCCTCTTTTGCCAATACTGTCGTTATTGCTGCCGTCAGTGTTGTCTTACCATGGTCTACGTGTCCTATTGTCCCTATGTTTACATGTGGTTTCGTTCTCTCAAACTTCTCTTTTGACATTTTATTTTCTTCCTCCCTGTTTGTTCAAAATTTTAAGTTTTAATTAAGTAAACTCACCCTGGTGTGTTGCAATGTCATTTATATAATTTTATACTCTATTGGAGCCCATGACCAGGATTGAACTGGTGACCTCCACCTTACCAAGGTGACGCTCTGCCAACTGAGCTACATGGGCAATCTAAGTTGGAAGCGGGAGACGGGGATTGAACCCGCGACAACTAGCTTGGGAAGCTAGTGTTCTACCACTGAACTACTCCCGCCTATAAATATACAACTATGAGTTACATACCGATTATCAATTTTAATACATCTGCATTTCTTTGTCAATATTAATTTTATTTGTGGATTAAACATTTCTCTAATTTTCTTTTAACTCTTTGCAGCGCATTATCTATAGATTTTGCATGCCTATCTAAATCACACGCAATTTCCTGATAGGATTTACCATCTAAATAGGACATAAGCACTTCCATTTCCAGATCTGAAAGTATACCCCCTATTTCTCTCTGTATATGGTTTAATTCCTCTCTACTTATTATGAGTTCCTCAGGATCAGCTACCTTTGCTTCTGATAAGACATCCAACAAAGTCCTGTCAGATTCCTCGTCATATATAGGTTTATTAAGGGAAACATATGTATTCAACGGAATATGTTTCTGTCTTGTAGCTGTTTTTATAGCTGTTATTATTTGACGTGTTATACACAATTCAGCAAATGCCTTAAAAGATGATAATTTATCCGCCTTAAAATCTCTTATGGCTTTATACAAGCCAATCATTCCCTCTTGATATATGTCTTCTTTATCTGCTCCGATTAAAAAATAAGACTTTGCTTTCGATTTAACAAAGTTCTCATATTTATTAATCAAATATTCCTGAGCCCTTTTATTTCCATTTTTAGCTTCAGCAACTACTTCCTCATCCAAACTTTCTTTAAAGGAGGAAATTTTCTTACTAATATAACCCCTATTCTCCAAGCCTATCCCCCCAAAACAAATATACACCACATATTGATTATACATTAGAAATAAATTCATAGTCAATAGATTTTATTCACTTCTTCTAATTTTTTCTAGTTCATCTAATATCTTCTTATCTATTCTATCTTCTAAGGCATGTTTTTTGTCTGAGTAATTAATTTCAATTTTACTGTGAATTTTATGATTTATGGCCTCAACTTCCTTGCAAAATTCTAAAGAAGACATCCTAACTGCTCCTCTTTGAAAAACAAGCTGTTGCTCCAATTTATCTGAAGTTACTACAAACACCTCATTTTTACGCCCTATATTATTTACAGTTTTTTCTATATATGCATCTTCAGTTTCACCTTCCTTAGTAAATACTATGGTTACATTATCACTAACCTTTTCTTTTTTTTCCATACTTCCAGTAACCAGCTGTGCATCAAAAACTATAAATATTTTATATCCATTAAAAGCAGCATAATTTGTCAAAAGTTCTATAAGATGTTGTCTTGCCGATTCAAAACTATAATTTTTAGTTTGCTTTAATACAGACCAGCTATTTATTACATTATATCCGTCTACAAAAATATTTCTCACTTTTTATTCTCTTTTAACCTTTGCTTTAAAATTTCATACATTATTATTCCCCCTGCCATTGAAGCATTCAATGATGATATATTGCCTATCATTGGTACTCTTACAAGTACATCACATTTTTCTTTAACTAATTTTGAAATGCCATTTCCTTCATTTCCTATGACCAAGGCAGTATTCCCTGCGAAATCCGTATTAAAACAGTATTCTTCACCTTCCATATCTGCACCATATACCCATATTCCGCTCTTTTTCAATTTATCAATAGTTGAACTTATATTAGTTACTTTACATATCTTCATATGTTCAACCGCCCCGGCAGATGCCTTGTATACTATAGGCGTAACTCCCACATTACGCCTTTTGGGTATAATTATTCCATGTACGCCAAATACCTCTGCAGTCCTTATTATAGCGCCAAAATTATGTGGATCTTCTATTTCATCCAATATTAATATAAAGGGTTTTTCTTTCTTTTGCATTGAATATTGCAGTATATCTTCAACCTCACAATATTTATAAGGAGTAACCTTTGCAATTACACCCTGGTGCACTCCTGTATATGACATTTGGTCTAACTTTCTTTTGTCAATCTTTTTTACTGCAAGCTTTTTCTCTTTAGCCATTGCAAGTATCTTGTTTAGCGATCCTGTAATTTCACCATTTGAAACAAAAATTTGCTCAATTGTTTTATCAGATTTCAATGCTTCAATAACTGCATTTCTTCCTTCTATTATATCTTCTGCAAAATTATCTTTAGTACCTTTTTCTTTTATAAATCCATCTCTTTTCATGCTGTAAAATTTCAACCCCTTTTAAATCTTCAAACTGATTATAGAATCCAGAAGATATTTTAATCTATCTATTTTTTTAGTTAGATATAGATATCCAATAAGAGCTTCAAAACCCGTAGCAAATTTATATTCCTGAACATCTGCATTTTTAGGAATAGTGCCAGATTTTGTATTTCTACCTCGTTTGAAAAAATACAATTCCTCATCTGAAAGTTCACTGGACAATCTTTTTATAATTTCACTTTGAGAATGTGCTTTTACAAATTGCACAGCTTTAACATGAAGTTTATGAACTGGCATATCTCTATTTTTACTAACCAAATAAGATCTTATAAAGACTTCATATACTGCATCTCCTACAAATGCCAAAACAAGCGGGTTAAGATTTTTAACTTCTTTTTCGGTAAATACGCCGTTATACAAAAAATTTTCCATCTTATATTTTCTTCCATCTCACTCCCTGAGGTGTATCTTCAAGAATTATTCCTTCATCTTTTAATTCATCTCTTATTTTATCGGCCACAGCCCAATTCCTGTCTTTTCTTGCCTGCTGTCTTTGTTCTATCAACTGCTGTATATAATCTTCAATATTACCTTTTTTTGATTTCTGCAGGATTCCGAGAGGAGCACCAAGTTCTTTAATAATATCTAAGCAATAATTTATTAGTTGTTTGGAAGACTTATTATTTACATTAATATTTATGTCCTTTATGAGATCAAATATAACAGATATTGCGTCAGCGGTATTGAAATCATCATCCATTTTTTCTATGTATTTGCTTCTATATTCATTCAATTTATTTTTGTAATTTTTTTCAGTTTCAATTAGATTTTCTACTGAAGTCTCTTCTAAAAGATTCTCTAAATTTGCAATAGAATTATACACCCTATCTAAAGCAGATTTTGTTGAATCCAGAAGTTCTAAATTAAAATTTATCTGATTTCTATAGTGTCCGGATAACATGAACATTCTTATTACATCTGGATCATATTTTTGAAGTATTTCTCTTACTGTAAAAAAATTGTTGAGCGACTTTGACATCTTCTGATTATTGACATTTACAAAGGCAGAATGCATCCAATACTTTGCAAAAGGTTTTCCTGTTCTACTCTCACTCTGTGCTATTTCATTTTCATGATGCGGAAAAATCAGGTCAGCTCCTCCTGCATGAATATCTATTGTATCCCCCAATAAATTATATACCATGCATGAACACTCTATATGCCAACCTGGTCTTCCCATACCCCATGGACTTTTCCATGCAGGCTCACCAGGTTTCTGGTTCTTCCATACTGCAAAATCCATAGGATCCTGTTTCCTTTTATCTATATCTATCCTTGCTCCTGCTTGGAGATCTTCAATATTTTGTCCGGATAACTTGCCATACTCTTTAAATTTCTTAGTACTAAAATACACATCTCCATCTACTTCATATGCATATCCTATATCTATAAGATCTTTTACAAATGAAATTATTTGATCTATATATGCTGTAGCCCGTGGATTAGCAGTAGCTCTTTCTATATTCAGGGCATCTGCATCTTTATAGTATTCTTCTATAAATTTATCTCCAAGCTGTTCTACTGTTATAGCTTCTTCATTTGCCCTTCTAATCATTTTATCATCAATATCAGTAAAGTTTTGTACAAATTTTACTTTATATCCCCTATATTCAAAATATCTTCTCACTGTATCAAATACTACAAAAGTTCTCGCATTCCCTATGTGAAAAAAGTTATATACCGTGGGTCCACATACATACATGCTAACTTCCCCGGGAACCAGAGGTATAAATTCCTCTTTTCTATTAGTCATAGTATTATAAATTTTCATAGACATCTGCACTCCCTATTCAGTTTTAATTTTAATATATAGTCAGTATTCATTTTATCATATTATTATATAATATAAAGTCTGTAAATTTCATTTTCATTTAAAATAAATCCCCTGCCGCATGTATTTGAGACAGGGGAGCCAAACTCAGCTTATATAAAACTTTTAACTATCATCTTAGCAGTATTGAGATCATCAGGTACAGTTATCTTTATATTATTGTAACTTCCTCTATATAAATACACTTTATTTTCATAGTGCTCAACTACCATTGTATCATCCGTAACTTTAAGGCCTTCCTCCAAAATTTTTCTATGACATTCCAGAATAAGCTTATAGTGGAAGCATTGAGGTGTCTGTACCATTGCGAGTTTTCCCCTATCTAATGTACTTATGGAAAACCCTTCTCTATTTTTAATTTTTATAGTGTCTTTAGGCTCTACACCACAAGCACATGCACTATAAAGCTTAGAAAACTTTATACCATCATTTATCATTCGATCTGTAACAAAAGGCCTTGCTCCATCATGAATTAATACTATATTACATTTATATTTTTCCAAGGCATTAAGTCCATTTAGAACTGAATTCTGTCGTTCATCTCCACCTTCAACAATATCCAAAACCTTTGTAAAATTATATTTCTCAACTATTTCATGTCTACAATATTCAATCTCACTTTTTGAACAAACCAGTACTATGCCGTCAACAAATTTATTTTTAGAAAACGTATCTACAGAATAATAAAGAATTGGTTTCCCATCTATATTTATAAACTGCTTATTTATATCAGCATGCATTCTAGTTCCTTTTCCTGCCGCTACTATAATAGCATAATTTCCTTCCATATCAGAACTCCTCTTTTTGTTTTGCAAATATCATTCTTCCTGCCGCCGTTTGTAATACAGAAGTCACAACTACATCTTTTGTATCCCCTATATATTTTCTTCCACCTTCTATAACTATCATAGTACCATCATCAAGATAGGCTATCCCCTGTCCCGACTCCTTACCATCTTTAATTATCTGTACCTTCATCTCTTCACCCGGGAGTACAACTGGCTTAACCGCATTTGCAAGTTCATTTATGTTTAAGACAGGCACACCCTGGAATTCAGCCACTTTGTTTAAATTATAATCATTTGTTATAACCTTCCCATTTAATACCTGGGAAAGTTTCAAAAGTTTACTGTCAACCTCCTTTATATCAGGGAAATCTTTTTCATATATTTTTACAGCTATATTCAATTCCTTCTGTATCTTGTTGAGTATATCAAGCCCCCTTCTTCCTCTAGTTCTCTTCAAGCCATCTGAAGAATCCGCTATATGTCTGAGTTCTGCCAGTACAAAAGTTGGAATTATTAACGGCCCTTCTATAAAACCAGTCTGACATATATCAAATATTCTTCCATCAATTATTACAGATGTATCAAGTACCTTAGGACATACACTACCAAACTCTCCTTTATTCTTCTTATCCTTAGTATTTTGGGATCTTTTTATAGATATACTTCCAAATAGACTTATCAGTTCTTCTTTTTTCTTTATTGCGAGATTTCCTCCTAGAGCAGCCATAAGTACAGCTACTACTACTGCAAGTATTGTCCCTATAACTGGTATTCTAGCCAGTAAATTTACAAACAGAGCTGATATAAGCAATCCTAAAAGTGCACCTACAAGTCCAATCAGGATTTCAACTGCAGGAAGTTTTTGAAGGCTTCTTTCAATGTAATCCATAATCTTCATTATAAGCAAATTAATCCACGGCGATATTAAAAATAATATAATTCCAAAAATTGCAGTTATTATAATTAAAAACAAAGCTGTGCCTACAGGTCCATTACTTAAATAACCCAATCTACCAAAGTAATGACTGTGAATTAAAGCTTCTCCAAGCAAATATCCAATTATCAAGCCTATTATTGTAAAAAGTCCTCTCAGTATTTTTTTTAGCAATAGACTCACCTCCTTATAAAATTTTCTCTATTAAATGTGTTTATATCGCTAATACATCGTTAATACTAATATATATTAACAAAATATTTTTTTCAATAAAACTCCATTCTTTTAATAAATTATTTACTAAAATTTCTTATTTTAATCAGAATATCGTAATTATGCTTAAATAAAACTTTGTAAATATCCCCCTGTTCATAATACCATAATTAGATTATCATGTATCTATAAAAGGAAATGTCTATATGCCTTGTTGACAAAATTATCTAACGAAAATTATAATTAACCTATAGATAAGTACGCTAATTCTAAATAAGGAGTTGAACTGAATGAAGGATATAATCTTTGACGATTTTCAAAATGCAGTTAATGAATCATTACTGAGACATAAAAGTATTTTAGATATAATAACTAAACTTCAGGAATCCAATGGAAGAATAAACAGAGCAATAGCAAAATCAGTTACAAATTGTGGATGCATAAAAATTTCTGCTGAAAAGCAACATTTACCTTGTGATAAAGATAATCTTGACATAGATTCCCTAAAGGATTGCCTAAAAACCCACTTGGATGGTAATTTATGTGATACCTGCCGGGAAATTATCACAGATGAAATAGGTAATAACCTTTTTTATTTAACTTCTTTATGCAATATATTAAATCTAAATTTATATGATATACTATTGAAGGAACACGATAAAATAAGTACTTTAGGGAAATACTCCTTTAGGTGAACTTGTGCACAAAATAATTATGTATTATTATTTTGTGCTAAAGTTGTCATCTACTAGCATCTGTTCTCTCAATCTTCTAAGTCCATTTTTTATAGCCCTGGCCCTTGCTTCTCCAATTCCCTCAACACTGTCCAGTTCTTCATAAGATGCCTCTATGGCACCTTTCAATTCTCTGAAATTCTTCACCAGATTTTCTATTACATTCGTTGGTATTCTAGGTATCTTATTCAACATCCTGTATCCTCTTGGTGAAATTAACGTATCCACAAGGGGTACACCTGTATATCCCAAAGTCCTTGCAATACAATCCAAATTTAAAATCTCATCTTGAGACATTCCTTGTATTTGCTTGTAAATTTCATCGTAATCAATATCCTTTTGGCAATAATCTCTTATCATCCATATTCCATCCTGCTCAATATCTTTTATTAATTCATTTAGCTGCATCGATATAAGTCTTCCTTCATTGCCAAGTTCACATATATATATTTCAATCTCAGATACTATACGCATTACCATTTCAGTCCTCTGAATAGCTGTCATAACATCAAACAATGTGACCATGTCCTGAAATTCCAATATATTTAAATTATTTATAACTCTTTCTAATACAGAAACATACTTTTCCAATGTCTGAAGCGCCTGGTTTGCTCTCGCCAATATTATACTACTATCCCTTAGCACATATTTTATATATCCCTTATATATGGTTATTATATTTCTTCTTTGGGAAATTGCAATTACTATGGCTCCTGTTTGTTTTGCCACCCTATCCGCAGTCCTATGTCTTGTTCCTGTTTCAAAGGTAACAATACCTGAATCAGGAATAAGCTGTGCATTTGCACATAATATCTTCTTGAGATCACTGCTTAAAACTATGGCTCCATCCATTTTTGCAAGTTCATAGACATATGAAGAACTATAATCAGAATTTATAGTAAATCCTCCATCTACAACTTTTAATATTTGCTCACTATCTCCAAGAAGCAAAAGCCCCCCAGTCTTTGCCCTAAGTATATTTTCAAGCCCATCTCTAAGTTGTGTACCTGGTGCAAGAAGTTTAAGCATACTTTTTAATTCTCTATTTTTTTCTATTCTCAAAATTATCACCTTAAATCAAAAGACTTTATTTAATGCCTCTTTAAGGGAAGACACACCCATAATATTTATTTCGCTACTATTTATTTTCTCTTTATTTCTATTTGGAACTAATATGTTTTTAAACCCCATTTTCATAGCTTCATTAATAATTCTATCACAAAATGATACCGGTCGTACCTCACCTGTAAGTCCAACTTCTCCGACAACAAGAAGATTTTTCAATCTCGATTCTGCAGACTTTGCACTTGAAATAAGCGAAAGCGCAAGTCCTAAATCCCCATAGGTACCTTCTATTTCAAGTCCTCCAACTACATTGACATAAACATCACAATTATAAAAAGGAATTTTTAATTTTTTCTCAAGTACAGCTAAAATAAGATTTAGCCGTGAATTATCAATACCAACAGCAGTTCTTCTTGGCATTACAGCTTTGGTTTGACTAACCAATGCCTGTATTTCTATAAGTATTGGTCTCGTTCCTTCCATAATACCAATAACCATGGAACCTTCCTGCTGAAAATTCTTCTCTTCCAAAAACACCTGGGATGGATTAGATATTTCTAAAAGTCCACTTTCTTTCATTTCAAATACACCAATTTCACTTGTGGTACCAAACCTATTTTTTATAGTCCTAATAATTCTAAATTCTTCAGTTCTTTCTCCCTCAAAGAAAAGAACCGTATCCACCATATGTTCTAATACCCTAGGTCCCGCCAATTCTCCCTGTTTCGTAATATGCGCTACTATGAAAAAAGATATATCATTCACCTTTCCCATCCGCATAATATCATTAGAACTTTCTCTAACCTGGGAAACGCTCCCAGGCGCTGATCCTACAGTATCTTTAAACAATGTCTGTATTGAGTCTATTATAACAAATATGGGTCTAATATTTTCTATATGTTCCTCTATTTTCCCCAGATTTGTTTCTGAAAGCACATAGATATTGTCTGACAAAGTATTCAATCTATCCCCCCTCATTTTTATCTGCTCTTCTGACTCCTCTCCAGATATATAAAGCACTTTTCCATATTTTTTTGCAATATTATTTGCCGTTTGAAGAAGCAATGTAGATTTGCCTATACCTGGAGCACCCGATATAAGAGTTAGAGAACCTTTAACAATTCCTCCTCCCAATACCCTATTTAACTCATTTATTCCAGTATCAAACCTTGCATATTCTCCGGACTTTATATTATTAATATTTTGAGGCTGGCCATTACCTCCAATGCCATGGCAATCACTAAGATTACTTTTTTTATCAATGGTTTTGACTTCCTCTACCATGCTATTCCACTTATTACAATTAGGACATTTACCTAGCCATTTTAATGATTCATATCCACAATTCTGGCAGATAAAAACAGTTTTTATCTTTGTCACTTTATAATCTCCTCCATATAACAATAATTATACATTATAAAATCTAACTTTTGCAGTAGTTTATCCAACTTTTTAAATTATCAAGAATACCCCATACTCTAAAGCATGGGGTATTCCAAAATCTATTCTACTTTACTAAATTCCAGTTTATCATCATTTACACTTACCTTTACTTTGTCTCCCTTCTTTACGTTTCCCTTTAGCATTTCTTCTGAAAGTTTGTCTTCTACAGTTTTAGTAATAGCTCTTCTAAGCGGCCTTGCTCCATAATTTATATCAAATCCTTGCTTAGTCAAATATTCTTGTGCATTTTCTGTAAAATCAATTTCTATATCCTGCTCTTTCAATCGTGAAGAAACTTCATTTAACATAAGCTTTACTATCTTCTTCAAATCATCTTTTTCAAGTTTTCTAAATACTATAATATCATCAATTCTATTTAAAAATTCAGGTCTGAAAGAATTCTTAAGTTCATCCATTATGTTATCCTTCATTCTTTCGTAATCATCTTCTCTATTACTTTCCTCACTTCCCGATGTAAATCCCATAAATTTTTGTTTCTTTATAGTAGATGCACCAACATTTGATGTCATTATTACTATAGTATTTTTAAAATTTACAGTCTTACCTTTTCCATCTGTCAGTCTCCCATCTTCAAGTATCTGAAGTAATATATTGAATATCTCGGGGTTTGCTTTCTCTATTTCATCAAACAATACTACGGAATAAGGGTTCCTTCTTACTTTTTCGGTGAGCTGACCACCTTCATCATGTCCAACATATCCAGGAGGCGATCCAATAAGTCTTGATACTGTATGCTTTTCCATATACTCCGACATATCAATCCTTATCATATTATTCTCATCACCAAACATAGCTTCTGCCAATGCCTTGGACAGCTCTGTCTTTCCTACTCCTGTAGGTCCGAGAAAAATAAATGAACCTATAGGTCTATTTGGATCTTTCAATCCAACTCTTGCTCTTCTTACTGCCCTGGATATAGATTTTACTGCATCGTCTTGGCCTATAACCCTTTGATGAAGTATATCTTCAAGTTTAAGAAGCCTTTCGGATTCCTTTTCTGTTAATTTTTGAACTGGTATATTAGTCCATTGTGATACTACAGATGCAATATGCTCCTCTGTAACTTTTAGGGTAGATACCTGCTTTTCGGTTTTCCAATCAGTTTTCATACCTTCGAGCTTATCTTTTAAAGCTTTTTCCTTATCTCTAAGCTTAGCGGCCTTTTCAAAATCCTGTACCCTTATTGAATCTTCTTTTTCTTTCGTTATCTTTTCAAGATCTGTTTCTATTTTTTTTACATCAGGCGGTGCTATTAAATTTTGTATCCTAATTTTAGCACATGCTTCATCAATGAGATCTATTGCCTTGTCAGGAAGATATCTGTCAGTTATATATCTATCTGACATATTCACTGCAGCCTCAATTGATTCATCTGTTATCTTTACCCTGTGATGGGCTTCATATTTGTCCCTGAGACCTTTTAATATAAGCACTGCTTCCTCTTTTGTAGGTTCACCTACCATTATAGGTTGAAATCTTCTCTCAAGCGCTGAATCTTTTTCTATATACTTCCTATATTCATCTATAGTAGTTGCTCCAATACATTGTATTTCACCTCTAGCTAGAGCTGGTTTAAGTATATTAGAAGCATCAATAGCTCCCTCTGCTGCACCAGCACCGATTATTGTATGGATTTCATCTATGAATAATATCACATTACCGGATTTTCTTATCTCTTCCATTACTTTTTTGAGTCTTTCCTCAAACTCACCTCTATACTTGGAACCGGCAATCATTGAAGAAAGATCAAGAGTTACAACTCGCTTTCCCCTTAAGAGTTCAGGTATATTTGACGAAACTATTTTTTGAGCCAATCCCTCAGCTATGGCAGTCTTACCTACACCAGGATCTCCTATCAAACAAGGATTGTTTTTTGTCCTTCTGCTCAATATCTCAAGCACTCTCTGAGTTTCCTTTTCCCTTCCTATTACAGGGTCAAGTTTTCCTTCCCTTGCCATATCTGTCAAGTCACGTCCAAATTGGTCCAAAGTTGGAGTTGGCTCTCCAGCACCCTTTTTACCACTGTTGGAATTTGCTGACTGCTCTCCAGATAGTGAATTTGTCAGCTCTTTTCTCAACTTATTAAAATCTGCGCCAAGATTATTTAGAATAGTAAATGCAACTCCCTCAGCTTCTCTTATAAGTGCAAGAAGTATATGCTCCGGGCTTATATAGTTGTGATTAAGATTCCTTGCCTCAAATAAACTCAATTCTAAGAGTCTTTTTGTTCTTGGTGTAAGAGGTATTTCATTATTGTATAGTTCTATTTCCCCTTTTCCTTCATACTCTTCTATAAGAGCCTTTACATTTTGAGCTGTGATATTCATACTATTCAAAAGGCTCTTGGATATACCCTCCTCCCTTAGTATTCCCAACAGAATATGCTCTGTTCCTACATAACCATGCTTTAGAGACTGGGCTTCTTCCTGGGCATATATAATTACCTTTTGAGCTCTTTCCGTAAATCTTCCAAACATCATAGTATATTTCACCTTCCTTTTTATTTGGCTGTAGTTTCTGCCAATTTCTTTCTTACTAGTTTTGCTCTATCAAAATCTCTTTCTCTGCTTGATAAAATTTTATCGTGATTCTGTTGTATAGTGGCTGGTTGTATTTCAACCAAAAGACTATTTAGCGTAACTTTGCTTATATCTTTAACTATTCCCATTTCAACTCCCAACCTTACATAAGATAAAAGTTTTAGGCACTCATTCGAACTTAAAAGTTCAGCATATCTTAAAATTCCAAGAGATCTATATATTCTGTCCTCTAATTCATGTCTTGAGTTCTTTATGAGATTTTCGCGTGCTAACTTCTCTTCATTTATTACCTGTGATACAAGAGCTTTTAAATTAATCATTATTTCTTCTTCACTGCGTCCTAAAGTCACTTGATTTGAAATCTGATATATATTGCCCAATGCTTTAGATCCTTCACCATATAGACCTCTAACAGTCATGCCAACCTGACTTAGTGCATTTAAAAGTCCATTTATTTGATTGTTTAAGGATATTGCAGGAAGATGAAGCATAACAGACATCCTTAATCCTGTACCCAAATTCGTTGGACAGGTAGTCAAGTATCCTAATCTTTCATCAAAAGCATATTCTAGATTTTCTTCCAAAAGATTATCTATATTATCACTTACATTATATACTTCCTCCAAATTTAATCCTGACGTTATACATTGAATTCTAATATGATCCTCCTCATTTAGCATTATACTTACTGTTTCATTTTTGTTCAATATAAATGCAGCCTTATTACTATTTTCTATCAGGTTTTTACTTATAAGATGTTTTTCCAAAAACATTTCCCTTTCATTTTCACTTTTCTCCCACAAATAATTTGTAGTAAATTCCTTCGTGGTACAATCATCTTCATAAAAAACTTTATCTACAAGTTCTATTAATTTCTTACTCTGTTCCTCACTTAATTTATGAGGGAAAGGTACTCTTGCCAAGTTTCTGGCAAGCCTTACTCTGCTGCTTATGACCAGATCCTCATTATCTCCCTTAGGAGCTGTTATCCAGTTGTCCATTCCTATTCCCCCTTATTGCCATGATTATTATCGGCTTGAAGTTCCTTTATTTTATCTCTTATACGTGCAGCCTCCTCATACTCCTCCAAAGCTATAGATTTTTGTAAATCCTGTTTCAATTTTACAAGATTTCTTCTATCTATAATATCCTTTCCTGCCTTTTTAGGTATTTTCCCCGTATGTTCCAAATTTGCCTGCACTCTTTTTATAACAGGCTGCAATATATTTGAAAATTCTTTATAACATTCGCTGCATCCTACAAATCCGCTTTTTTTAAATTCTCTATAAGAAGTACCGCAATTTTTACAGATTATATCAAAATCTTCTGTATCCTCATTTGAATTATTCATATAATCCATAATTCCACTTAAAATATTTTGAAAGCTAAATGGGGCTACAAAATTTATCTTTGGAACAAAGCTCAATTCTCCATTTTCAACAGCACATTTTTCACATAAATTAAGATCCTGTTTTATCCCATTTACTATCTTAGTTATATGAACAGTGGCTTCATTTTTTTTACATATATCACACAACATAATATCTTATCACCCCGTAATTCTTAAATTAAAATTTTCTGTATACATAGGATTCTCATTTTACCTAACTATCATGAAATATCACCATCATTATAGATTTAAGTATAGAAGCTCTAAGTTTGTTTTTATTTTGAACATAATCATTAAAAGTTCTATCATTTATAGCTATTTTTAATATATTAGCTTCCCTCTCACTAATAATATCAGCTTCGAACAGTCCATCTATAACCTGGAGGGCAGTATTATATGTTATACTATCCCCAATTTTTTCAATTATAATATCAAATAAATTCTTATTGCTGCTGCAAACGACTCTTCTTATTATTATACATCCGCCGCCACCTCTCCTGCTTTCTATATAATAACCTTTATCTGTAGTAAATCTAGTGGTTAAAACATAATTTATCTGCGAAGGAGCACAGCTAAAGTGGTTAGCCAATTCGTTTCTTCTAATCTGAAGCTGGGATTCATCACTGCTTTCTATCATCTGCTTTATGAAATTTTCTATTATATCAGATAATCTTGCCACCATATCACCCTCTTAATACCAACAACATCACTTTGACTTTCTTTGACCTTACTTAAATAATATTATTACCTGTTATTTTATTCAACTCTTATATTATCCCGAATCTTGTGTTCTAATCATAAAAGCACGATATAATGCAATTTTTCTTTAGTTTTCTTATATATAATAATTATTATCACCGACTAATCATTAATTTTTATAACACCTGTTATATTAAATTTATAGTATCATATTTCAAGCTTTCTTCAAATAAAAAAAATAGCTTCAATAAAAAATTAATTTTTTATTGAAGTCTAAATTGTCTACCCTGCTCCTGTCTAACCTAACAAAAAATAAAAATGGCTCCGTGGAGAGGGCTCGAACCTCCAACCCTTCGGTTAACAGCCGAATGCTCAACCATTGAGCTACCACGGAACAATTTATTTAAACCCGGCAGCAACCTACCCTGCCACAGGGCTTCCCCTGCAGTACTCTCGGCACAATGAAGCTTAACCATCCTGTTCGGAATGGGAAGGGGTGTTACCTTCACGTCATAACCACCAGATATTTGACATAAATCATTATCAGCTTCATATCTCTGCGTCAAAGTTCTCACTGCGGTGCTCATTTACGTAAGTAAATTCCGCTCCTCCTTCAAGCTTTTCCTTGATCTATTCGCTGCTAATAATTTATTTACTGTAAACTCTACAGCAAATATTGAAAACATGTGTATTCCATATGGAATACTGCTCTGTTCCCTGAAAATTGCACAGTAAGATGAATGTTTGGTCAAGCCCTCGACCTATTAGTATCAGTCAGCTGAACATGTTGCCATGCTTACACCCCTGACCTATCAACCTCGTGTTCTCCGAGGGGTCTTACCAGCTTACGCTGTGGGAAATCTAATCTTGAGGTGGGCTTCACGCTTAGATGCTTTCAGCGTTTATCCCTTCCCGACATAGCTACCCAGCCATGCTCCTGGCGGAACAACTGGTACACCAGAGGTCAGTCCATCCCGGTCCTCTCGTACTAAGGACAGCTCCTCTCAAATTTCCTGCGCCCGCGACGGATAGGGACCGAACTGTCTCACGACGTTCTGAACCCAGCTCGCGTGCCGCTTTAATGGGCGAACAGCCCAACCCTTGGGACCTACTTCAGCCCCAGGATGCGACGAGCCGACATCGAGGTGCCAAACCTCCCCGTCGATGTGAACTCTTGGGGGAGATCAGCCTGTTATCCCCGAGGTAGCTTTTATCCGTTGAGCGATGGCCCTCCCACGAGGTACCACCGGATCACTAAGCCCGACTTTCGTCCCTGCTCCACCTGTATGTGTCGCAGTCAGGCTCCCTTCTGCCTTTGCACTCTTCGAAGGATTTCCGACCCTTCTGAGGGAACCTTTGGGCGCCTCCGTTACTTTTTAGGAGGCGACCGCCCCAGTCAAACTGCCTGCCTAACAATGTCCCGTGACCAGTTTCATGGCCGCCGGTTAGAATTCCAGTACTGTCAGGGTGGTATCCCAACGTTGGCTCCGCCAGGGCTGGCGCCCCGGTTTCCATGCCTCCCACCTATCCTGTACAGACAATACCGAAACTCAATGCTAAACTGCAGTAAAGCTCTACGGGGTCTTTCCGTCCAATCGCGGGTAGCAAGCATCTTCACTTGCACTACAATTTCGCCGGATTTGTTGTCGAGACAGTGCTCAAATCATTACGCCATTCGTGCGGGTCGGAACTTACCCGACAAGGAATTTCGCTACCTTAGGACCGTTATAGTTACGGCCGCCGTTTACTGGGGCTTAAGTTCATACCTTCGCTTGCGCTTAGTATTCCCCTTAACCTTCCAGCACCGGGCAGGCGTCAGCCCCTATACTTCAGCTTTCGCTTTAGCAGAGACCTGTGTTTTTGATAAACAGTTGCTTGAGCCTATTCTCTGCGGCCCCTTTCGGGGCACTCCTTATCCCTAAGTTACGGAGTTAATTTGCCTAGTTCCTTAACAACAATTCTTCCGATGGTCTTAGGATTCTCTCCTCACCTACCTGTGTCGGTTTGCGGTACGAGCACAAACTTGCTCCATAGAGACTTTTCTTGGCAGTGTGAAATCGGATACTTCTCCTTAATTGGATCCCTGTAACACCTCAGCATTGACCGGATGGGTTTTCCTCCCCGGCCTGCCTCAGTGCTTAGACACACATCCAGTAGTGTGCACATCCTATCCTTCTGCGTCATCCCTTCTGTCAAACGCCAGTTTGCGGTATCGGAATATCAACCGATTGTCCATCGCCTACGCCTTTCGGCCTCGGCTTAGGTCCCGACTAACCCTGGGCGGACGAACCTTCCCCAGGAAACCTTAGGTCTTCGACCAATAAGATTCTCACTTATTTCTCGCTACTTATGCCAGCATACTCTCTCCTGTACAGTCCACAGCTCCTTACGGTACTGCTTCTATCCGTACAGGATGCTCCTCTACCACCCTTTCGGGTCCATAGCTTCGGTGGTAAGTTTTAGCCCCGGACATCTTCGGCGCAGGATCTCTCGACTAGTGAGCTGTTACGCACTCTTTGAATGTGTGGCTGCTTCTGAGCCAACATCCTAGTTGTCTTCGAAATCCCACATCCTTTTCCACTTAACTTACACTTTGGGACCTTAGCTGATGATCTGGGCTCTTTCCCTTTTGACCGAGGATCTTATCATTCCCGGTCTGACTGCCGTGATTCAAGTATATGGCATTCGGAGTTTGATAGGGTTCAGTAACTGTTGTCAGCCCCTAGCCCATTCAGTGCTCTACCTCCACTACTCATTCACGACGCTAGCCCTAAAGCTATTTCGAGGAGAACCAGCTATCTCCGAGTTCGATTGGAATTTCTCCGCTATCCACAGCTCATCCCATGGTTTTTCAACACCAACGTGGTTCGGTCCTCCACGGAATTTTACTTCCGCTTCAACCTGGCCATGGATAGGTCACCCGGTTTCGGGTCTACTGCATGCAACTAGACGCCCTTTTAAGACTCGGTTTCCCTTCGGCTCCGCACCTTAAGTGCTTAACCTTGCTGCATACCGTAACTCGCTGGCTCGTTCTACAAAAAGCACATCGTCGCACGTTAAAGTGCTTCGATCGGTTGTGGACACACGGTTTCAGGTTCTCTTTCACTCCCCTTCCGGGGTTCTTTTCACCTTTCCCTCACGGTACTTCTTCTCTATCGGTCACCAGGTAGTATTTAGCCTTAGGAGGTGGTCCTCCCTCTTTCCCACAAGGTTTCTCGTGTCTCGTGGTACTCTGGTACAGACTGGAACTTTTTCAGCTTTCACCTACAGGGCTTTTACCTTCTATGGCGGAGCCTTCCAGCTCTCTTCACTTAACCTATTGTTCTCTCTGTCTGCCCGAACCCCAGAAACAAGTTCCTGGTTTGGGCTCTTTCCCTTTCGCTCGCCGCTACTTGGAAAATCGATTTTTCTTTCTCTTCCTCCGGGTACTTAGATGTTTCAGTTCCCCGGGTTTACCTCTATAAACCTATGAATTCAGTTTACAGTTCAGTGCTTCCACTGTGGGTTTCCCCATTCGGAAATCTTCGGTTCTCAGACTATTTGCGTCTACCCGAAGCTTATCGCAGCTTATCACGTCCTTCGTCGGCTCCTGGTGCCAAGGCATTCACCATGCGCCCTTTGTAGCTTGACCTAAAGAAAATCCATATTAGCTTCGCATTTCATCGTCAAGTCTTTCGCTGTGGTGCTCACTTACACAAGTAAGCTCCGCTCCTCGCTCAAGCCTTTCCTCGAACTGCTTGCTACTATTAATTTTCCACATATATCTACAAAGGTTATTTCATTAACCTCAGCTTTACTTTACTTTCATGAAGTCTTTCGACTTCTCTTTTTTCTTACTGTGCAATTTTCAAGGAACATAATGGTGGGCTTAAATGGACTCGAACCATCGACCTCACGCTTATCAGGCGTGCGCTCTAACCAGCTGAGCTATAAGCCCATAAATACAATGGTGGAGATAAAGAGATTCGAACTCTTGACCCTCTGCGTGCAAGGCAGATGCTCTCCCAGCTGAGCTATACCCCCAAAACTTATATTAATTATTAAATTGACTATTGTGAAAGGATCTGATCCTTCAAAATTAAACAGAATAAAAAATTGTTATTAACTTCGCATCTTTTCGTCAAAATCACTCACTCCGGTGCTCATTTACATAAGTAAACTCCACTCCTCGTTCGCGTTTTTCCTCAATCTGCTCGTTACTATCAATTTTTCAAGTTACTTGCTCAAACAAAATACCAACTTTTATGGAACAGTGTCCTGTTCCTTTTCTCCTTAGAAAGGAGGTGATCCAGCCGCAGGTTCTCCTACGGCTACCTTGTTACGACTTCACCCCAATCACTAACCCCACCTTCGGCCGCGTCCTCCTAAGTTAGACTACGGACTTCGGGTGTTGCCAGCTCTCATGGTGTGACGGGCGGTGTGTACAAGGCCCGGGAACGTATTCACCGCGACATGCTGATTCGCGATTACTAGCAACTCCAGCTTCATGCAGGCGGGTTTCAGCCTGCAATCCGAACTGAGAGCAGTTTTTGAGTTTGGCTCCTCCTCACGGTCTTGCTTCTCTCTGTTCTGCCCATTGTAGCACGTGTGTCGCCCTGGACATAAGGGGCATGATGATTTGACGTCATCCCCACCTTCCTCCGCGTTAACCGCGGCAGTCTCGTTAGAGTGCTCATCTTTCATGTTAGCAACTAACAACAAGGGTTGCGCTCGTTGCAGGACTTAACCTAACATCTCACGACACGAGCTGACGACAACCATGCACCACCTGTCTCCCTGCCCCGAAAGGCTTCGCCTGTCTCCAGGCTATTCAGGGGATGTCAAGTCCAGGTAAGGTTCTTCGCGTTGCTTCGAATTAAACCACATGCTCCGCTGCTTGTGCGGGCCCCCGTCAATTCCTTTGAGTTTTAATCTTGCGATCGTACTTCCCAGGCGGAGTACTTATTGTGTTTACTGCGGCACAGAAGGGGTCGATACCTCCTACACCTAGTACTCATCGTTTACGGCGTGGACTACCAGGGTATCTAATCCTGTTTGCTACCCACGCTTTCGTGCCTCAGCGTCAGTTACAGTCCAGAGAACCGCCTTCGCCACTGGTGTTCTTCCTAATCTCTACGCATTTCACCGCTACACTAGGAATTCCGTTCTCCTCTCCTGCACTCCAGATATCCAGTTTGAAATGCAGCTCCCAGGTTAAGCCCGGGTATTTCACATCTCACTTAAACATCCGCCTACGCACCCTTTACGCCCAGTAATTCCGGACAACGCTCGCCACCTACGTATTACCGCGGCTGCTGGCACGTAGTTAGCCGTGGCTTCCTCTTCTGGTACCGTCATTATCGTCCCAGAAGACAGAGCTTTACAATCCGAAGACCTTCATCACTCACGCGGCGTTGCTGCATCAGGCTTTCGCCCATTGTGCAATATTCCCCACTGCTGCCTCCCGTAGGAGTCTGGACCGTATCTCAGTTCCAATGTGGCCGATCACCCTCTCAGGTCGGCTACGCATCGTTGCCTTGGTAGGCTTCTACCCCACCAACTAGCTAATGCGCCGCGGGTCCATCTCAAAGCGGATTTCTCCTTTTATCCTGAATTCATGCGAATTCAGGTCTTATGCGGTATTAATCTCCCTTTCGGGAGGCTATCCCCCTCTTTGAGGCAGGTTACCCACGTGTTACTCACCCGTCCGCCGCTAAGTCTCCCCCGAAGGGGTTCCTTCGCTCGACTTGCATGTGTTAGGCACGCCGCCAGCGTTCGTCCTGAGCCAGGATCAAACTCTCAATTTAAAAGTTTGTCTCTACTCATTACTGTTTTACTTTACTGCATCTCTGCAGCTCAAAAAAATTGCTGGTTTATTTCTTCAAGTTTTCACTTGTTTCTATTCTGTTTAATTTTCAAGGATCATGTTGTTCACTTCAACAACTCGTTTATATTAACACATTATACTAAACATGTCAATACTAATCAACACAATTCTTTATATAACAGTTAATTTCTACGATATATTCTCAAAACAACAAGTGATATTCTATCATCAATAAACAAACTGTTCCATGATTAAATATAAATATACACCAATGTATTCTCTATTTTCTATATAAATCTCCATATTTCTACATTTATCATATAATGATACACCGGGAATAGTTGTTATCATATTCTATTATAAAAAAAGCCATAATCATAAACGATTCATGGCTTTCCTGGTGGAGATAAAGAGATTCGAACTCTTGACCCTCTGCGTGCAAGGCAGATGCTCTCCCAGCTGAGCTATACCCCCATATGGTGGACCTTCAGGGACTCGAACCCCAGACCTACCGGTTATGAGCCGGTTGCTCTAACCAACTGAGCTAAAGATCCATTATATATTACCCGGCAATTACTTACCCTGCCACAGGACTTCTCCTGCAGTACTCTCAGCACAATGAAGCTTAACTTGCCTGTTCGAAATGGAAAGGGGTGTTACCTTCACATAATTATCACCAGATGATTTCATGGTTTTTCCTCTTTACTACAGTTTCATATTATACTTTCTTTTTTGGGGGCTGTCAATACTTTTTTCATATATCTTCACGATAAAAGCATGGACCCATCTATGTAATAAATTTATAAATAAATCGTGGTACTCTCTTTAAAGTTTTATTTGAAAAGTTTAATATTTTCTTTTATTTTAATATGACAGTCTGCTATAATAAATCATAAATAATAAAATACGTTTGATTATTGTTTTGTAGCAAATTCATTATATCAGACTATTGAACTATTCTACTCATTTTTATACAATTTTATAAATTTGTAAAATAACTCTATTTATCACGCTAAAATATGAGTGTCCATATCAACTGTAAGATTGCTATCCTCTTTGAGGCTGAAAACCTCAATACACTTGAAAACAAAAATGAATTTACCCTTGGTGTCATGAGTTTAGTGGCGCAGGGTGAAAGCGAACAAAAAAAGCGCTGCTGTCACATGGTCCATCATTGAGCGCTTCAAAAAAGGCATACCCATTATTCCTACTCACAACCTTCTTGGTTTTGGTAAAGACCATCTTGGGCAAATTATAGTTGTGGAGGAAGGAGCAAATATTATCCGCTATATTTATAACAGCTATATAGGCGGTTCTAACGCTCGTGAGATCGCGCAAGCCCTTACAGATGCCTGTATTCCTACTGTACTTGGAAAACCTATGTGGAAAAGCAGCAGCATTCTTCGTATTTTAAAGAACGAGAAATACTGCGGTGATGTTTTGATGCAAAAGACATTTACTGTTGATTGCTTTACGCATAAAAAGATGAGAAATACAGGCCAACGGCCTCAATATCTTTTAAAGGGTGGTATTCCAGCCATTATACCGAAAACCCAATGGCTGACAGTGCAGAAATCACTCAAAGAATGCCACTTTTCAAGAAAGCTGACTGAGAAACCGGATATTGGCATTTTTATAAAGCGAATGAAAACAGGTGCTTTACGAGGATTTATTTATATTAATCCAAACTGGAACAAAAAAGAAATTACTCAGGTACTTAAAAAATTGATATAGGAAAGGAATAATAACATGATTGATGAAATGAATTTTGAGGACTTTTCTTTTGAGGTTATTGATGTCTGCGTTACTGGTACTCCCGACGTACACATCACAAAAAACGGTATTACTTTTACTCTTAAGTGTATTGAAGATATGGGATATCCTCAGTACATAATACCTATGATTGATGTCAAGAAAAAGGCATTTGCAATAAAAGCCTGCAAGGTGGGTAACGAACATACCATTCGCTTTTCTAAACCCAAAGGAGAGCAAAAACATGCGATTGCCACATCTTTCAGTGCCATTCGCAGGATGATATGCGGCGTCATGTGTGAACAGTGGCAAGAGAAAAACCGCTATCATATTACCGGAGTTTGGCACCCTAAGGATAAGGCCATGATATTTGACCTGAATGCAGCTAAGGAACTTCCACCATTTTTGAAACCAGGTACTATCTCAACAGAAAAATAAGCAAACAGTTTTAAATTAACGGTTGTATAAAAATACTCTTCATATATGCAGATTATTACTTTTACAAAGTCAATCCGCATACATGAAAAATTTAACTCTATTTTAAATCTTTCACCAAATCTTTAAACTTATTTCCCCGTGTTTCAAAATTCTCAAACATATCAAAACTAGCACATGCAGGAGAAAGGGTAACAATATCTCCGTCTGCAGCTATTTCTGCAGCTTTCAAGACGGCTTCCTCAAGCGAATCAACTTCAACAATTGGAACATGAACATTTTTTGATGCCTGTAGATTTTCAAATGCAGCCTTGATTTTATTTTTTGTAGCCCCAAGCAGAATAAGTGTCTTTATTTTAGAATACCCTTCTTCTGCAAGTATATCAAAAGGAATTTTTTTGTCATATCCGCCAGCTATAAGTATAACCGGTTTTTTAAAAGCTTTGAGACCTGCAAGGGTTCTCGTAGGACTTGATGCTATTGAATCATTGTAATACTTAACGCCATGCAGACTTCTTATAAATTCACATCTATGCTCCACGCCTTTAAAAGTAGTGGCAATCTTTCTCATACTGTCAATACCTGCATCATCTTTTACAGCACAAAAAGCAGCTAACAAGTTAGATACATTATGCATTCCCATTAACTTGACTTCATCAATTTTACACACTTCACTATCGTCAATATATAAAGCATCATTCTTCAAGCATCCTCCAGAAGCCAACCTTTCTCTAATGCTAAACTGTCTCACTCTTCCCAATGCTTCTTTTACCATATTATTTGTATAATCATTGTCTCTATTTAATATTAACAGGTCCTCTTTGTCCTGATATTTAAATATGCTTTTTTTAGCATTTACATACTCATTCATATCTTTGTGTATATCAAGATGATTGGGACTTATATTTGTGACTACGGACACCTGTGGAGAAACTTCCATAGTCATGAGTTGAAAACTTGAAAGTTCCATTACAACTCTGTCATTTTGATCTATATTTTCTATTTTGTCAAAAAGAGGAGTTCCTATATTCCCTCCGACCCAACTTTTAAAGCCTTCTTCCTTCAATATATTATATATAAGTGTAGTTGTAGTTGTTTTACCATCGCTTCCCGTAACACCAAATATTTTAGCAGGACAATATTTAACAAATTCCTCAACTTCAGAAGTTATATAGGCACCACTATTTTTTGCTTTAACAAGTGCCGGACTGTCTATTCTCATAGATGGAGTCTTAAATATCATATCAAAGCCATTTAAATTATCCAAATAATTATCTCCTAATACAAGTTTAACTCCTTTACTCCTTAATATGTTCGTAATATTACCCAACTGTTTTTCAGTCTTTTTATCAAAAGCACTTATTTGTGCACCAAGTCTCAATAAAAAGTCTATTAAAGGCCTATTACTAATTCCTATACCTACTACAGCAACATTTTTGCCTTTTATAAATTGTTTGAAAGTATCAAAATTATTTTTCATTGAAAAACCTCCGCAATAAACTGTATATAATCTTTACCAATCAATTATATCACTTATAATCATCTATTGAGATAATTTTTTTAGAATTTCAATGACACAATATACTATTTTATGACGAATAAAATCAAAATTGTGCGAAAATATTAAATTTAGCAACTTTATTTTTACTATTGAAAATCATTTATACTATATGCTATACTATAAACATGCCGTAAGGAAACATTAATATAATTCCCCAAGTTTTAATTAAACATATAACATATCCCCATGATTAAACCCTAATTTACCGGATACTTAAGTATCCGGTAAATTTCTATTTATATATTGTTATTAAAAGCATGCAGTTATTTTCACAAACTGCATGCTTTTATTATAAGAATATTAAATTAGAACCGCGTCTTTTCCTTTAAAAATTTATTAAGTTCCTCTACTTTTATTCTGGACTGCTTCATAGTATCTCTGTCTCTTACTGTAACAGTATTATCTTCGAGGGTATCAAAATCAACAGTTATGCAGTAAGGGGTTCCTATTTCATCTTCTCTTCTGTATCTCTTTCCAATACTTCCCGCCTCGTCATAATCTACATTAAATTCTTCTCTCAATAAATCATATATTTTTAAAGCATGTTCAGATAATTTTTTACTTAAAGGAAGTACTGCAGCCTTGAATGGGGCTATTACCGGATGAAAATGCATAACTGTTCTTATATCTCCACCTTCAAGCTCTTCTTCATCGTATGCATCAACCAGAAATGCCAATACTGCTCTATCTGCCCCAACTGATGGCTCTATACAGTAGGGAATATATTTCTCATGAGTCGTCGGATCCAGATAATTCATATCCTTTCCCGAATGGTTTTGATGTTGTTTTAAATCATAATCTGTCCTGTCTGCAATTCCCCATAATTCTCCCCAGCCAAATGGAAATAGATATTCTATATCAGAAGTTGCACTACTATAATGAGAAAGTTCTTCTTTCTCATGATCTCTAAATCTTATATTATCCTTATTTAATCCTAAGTTAATCAGGAAATTCCAGCAGTACTCTTTCCAGTAACTATGCCATTCCAAATCGGTTCCCGGTTTACAGAAAAATTCCAGTTCCATCTGTTCAAATTCCCTGGTTCTAAAAGTAAAATTGCCTGGAGTTATTTCATTTCTAAAAGATTTACCTATTTGTGCTATTCCAAAAGGTATTTTTTTTCTACTTGTTCTCTGAACATTTTTAAAATTTACAAATATGCCTTGAGCCGTTTCCGGTCTTAAATATATCTCCGATTTAGAATCTTCTGTTACCCCTTGATATGTCTTAAACATAAGATTAAACTGTCTTATATCTGTAAAATTGCTTTTGCCACAATTAGGACAAACTATTCCATTATCTTTTATATACTTTTCAAGTTTTTCATTGCTCCACCCATCTGCGCTGGCCTTTTCAACCCCCTGAGATGTCATGTGCTCTTCAACTAATTTATCTGCTCTAAATCTTGATTTGCAGTCTTTACAGTCCATAAGAGGATCCGAAAAATTTCCTACATGCCCGGAAGCTACCCATACTTCATTATTCATAAGTATGGCACAATCTATTCCTACATTATACTTACTCTCATGGACAAATTTCTGCCACCATGCTTTTTTTACATTATTTTTGAGTTCAACTCCAATTGGTCCATAATCCCAGGTATTTGCAAGTCCTCCATATATATCTGAGCCGGGATATACAAATCCCCTGTTCTTTGCTAAAGCAACAACTTTATCCATATTCTTTTCCATATGCTAATCTCCTTTTGTAATTTTATTATTGTAATTATCCATACTTCTTTTTGAAACATAAAAAAAGAGCCTAGCTAAAGGGACGAATTCATTATCCGCGGTTCCACCCTTTTTAGCATACGCTCATCTTTGAATATAAACAGTTTAAAAGTTCCCTTCGCAATGGAATCTCAGCTGTTTTCCACCAAACGCAGCCTCTCTTTTGATCTTCACATTACTACTAATCTTCATCATTACTGCAATATTAAATTATAAATTTAATTCTACTATTAAAGCGGCTTCATAGTAGGAAACAATATAACATCTCTTATTGACGATGAATTAGTCAAGAACATTATAAGCCTATCTACGCCTATTCCAAGGCCACCTGTTGGCGGCATTCCAATTTCAAGAGCGTTTATAAAATCAGCATCCATCATATATGCTTCATCATCACCTAGTTCTCTTTCCCTCAATTGCTGGACAAATCTCTCTTTCTGAGCTATAGGATCATTCAGTTCAGAATAAGCATTACATATTTCTCTTCCATATACAAATCCCTCAAATCTCTCGGTAAAGTTATCATTTCCTCTTTTTTTCTTGGTAAGAGGCGATACTTCAACTGGATAATCCAGTACAAAAGTCGGTTGAACAAATTTCTCTTCGCAAAATTCTTCAAATATCATATCTAATATATATCCTTTTGTACAATCTTTCAATTCTTTTTTAAGCTGAATATTTTTTTCCCTTGCAATTTGCTGTGCTTCTGCATCATCTTTTATTTCATTAAAATCTATATTCGTAAATTCCCTGACTGCATCAACCATGGTAATCCTTTCCCATGGAGGTTTAAAATCTATTTCCTTGTCTTCATAGACAACCTTAGTAGTACCAAGAACTTTATTGCATATATAAGCTACCATATTTTCTGTAATTTCCATCATATCATTATAATCAGCAAATGCCTCATATAATTCTATAGATGTAAACTCGGGATTGTGTCTTATATCCATTCCCTCATTTCTAAAATTCTTACCTATTTCATAAACTTTTTCAAATCCACCTACAATCAATCTCTTTAGATACAATTCAGTTGCAATTCTAAGATACATATCCATATCCAATGTATTGTGATGAGTTATAAAAGGCTTTGCTGCAGCTCCCCCTGCTATTGTGGACAGTATTGGAGTTTCTACTTCAATAAAGTTCTTATCGTCTAAGAACTCTCTCATAGCCTTTATTATAGCCGTTCTTTTCATAAATGTATCTCTTACATCCTGATTTATTATTAAATCCACATATCTCTGTCTATATTTTAAGTCGGGATCTTTTAAGCCATGCCACTTTTCCGGTAAAGGCCTCAGGGATTTACAGACTAACTGGAAATTTTCAATGTGAATTGTAATTTCACCGGTTTTTGTTTTAAAAACCTTTCCCGTTATTGATAAAATATCTCCTATATCATATGTCTTATATTCCTTTAATTTTTCTTCCCCTACATCATCTATTTTTATATAAAGCTGTATTTTTCCATATCTATCATACAGATCTGAAAATCCAGCCTTGCCGTGCACACGTTTTGACATCAACCTTCCTGCAACAGTAACAGTGCTGCCTTCAAGCTCATCATAATTATCCCTTATTTGATCTGAAGTATGGGTTCTATCAACCTTATATATCTCAAAAGGGTCTTTCCCATCATTTTTCAACTGTCTAAATTTATCTATTCTCTCATTTATAAGTGCATTAAACTTCTTCTCAAGTTTATTAAAATTTTCCTTGTCATTTGCCATTAAACTTTATCCTCCAATTATCTTCCTATGCTGAGTATTTTATATTTACTGAGTCCATCTGGAATTTGAACTTCAACTATATCTCCTATTTTCTTTCCTAGAAGGCTTTTGCCAACAGGCGATTCATTTGATATTTTATTGTTGATTGGATCTGCTTCTGCAGATCCCACAATTGTATACTGGACCTCTTCATCGAAATCAAAGTCCTTTATTTTTACAGTTGCTCCTACACTTACCACATCGAGTGGAATTTCATTTTCATCTACTATAGTAACATTTTTTAACATGTTTTCAAGTTGTACTATTCTTCCTTCTGTAAATGCCTGGTCATTTTTTGCATCATCATATTCTGAATTTTCACTTAAGTCCCCAAAAGAAAGTGCAGACTTGATCTTTTCCGTTATCTCCCTTCTTTTAACAGTCCTTAAATATTCAAGTTCATCCTCAAGCTTTTTTACTCCATCATAAGTCATTATATATTTATTCAGATTGCTCATATGTCTTCTCCCCTTTAAAAATTTATAAACCATACCCCTTTGATTTCTATAAATTATAAGACAGCCCTATTTTAATGTCAATATCAAAAATTAATTATATGTCCATTATATTTTATGTCATTTAAAAATACTCCATTATATTTTAAAGACTTGACTATATCTTTTTCAGCCATCTGGCTCAATATAGAACCTAAAATTTCAAAACACATTTCTCCTCGTTCAAAGTTCCATGGAATTTTATAATTTACATCATTGATATTGATTACATGATCAAAATTTTCTATGGGACTATTGCAAACGTACCACACACATGCGTCTTTATAAAAAATCATGTCTTTAGATGTTATAATAAAATCTGACATTTTAAAAAAGAATTCCTCATCTGAAGTCACGACAGGTGACACTCCATAATTTGCAATTACATATTCCCTTATTTTATTTATCTTATGCATGTTTTCTGAAAGAAGCACAATAAATTTCGCCTCTCTGGCAAAAAAACATATAATATCAAAAAGAATATTATCAGCTGCATCATATATTACTATACAGCTACTTCTTACATTTTTTTTGATATTTCTAAGTACCATACCCGTGCTCTTACAAATTCCATATGCCATAAGTTTTTTTTGAAACTCATCATACATATTGTAATCCAGATATCTGTAAACCTTCGGAGCTAGTTTTAAATCCTTAAACCTACATATTTTCTTAGCTCGCATCAAGTTATTATGATATGAAAGTTGGTTTATATTAGGTGGCAATGCAACGTCCGTTATTTTTAAATCAAGATCCTCTATAAAATACTTTTTTTTAATTCTTATGCTAAATCTATCCTTAATTTTTGTCATAATACTCCTGCTGCTGTATACTTCATTGGAATAAGCATTAGCGTATAAAATTGGCTCCATTTAATTATTCCCATAAATTGCTTACATAAATATATTATTACTTTAATCAGATTAACATTACCGTTGTAACAAAGAATTTTTGTATATACTTAGAATTTCAATAACATTTTTTATATCCTTTTCACAGTTGATCTTATCCTTTATCTCCTTGCTTCCTCTGATTCCCTTTAAATACCAGCCAATGTGTTTTCTCATTTCCAGTACAGCCCTTTTCTCATCCTTATAAAACGCCGTCTTACTATAATGTTCAAGGCACATATCCACTTTTTCAATATCTGTAGGATATTGCACATTCAGCCCTGATTTTCTCTGACGTATCTGCTTGAATATCCACGGATTTCCCAGTGCACCTCTCCCAATCATAATCCCATCACATTTATACATTTTAAACTTGTTTTCAGCTTCTTCAGCACTATTTATATCGCCATTTCCTATAACAGGAATGTCAACTTCTTTTTTAACTTTACCTATAACGTTCCAGTCTGCCTTGCCCATATACATCTGTTTGCTAGTTCTGCCGTGAACCGTTATTGCATCTGCACCTACCTGCTCCATCCTTTTGGCAAAGTCCAATATATTTATATGCTCTGAGTCAAATCCAATTCTCGTTTTTACTGTAACAGGTTTTAAAGAAGCTCTTTTTACTTCTTTCACTATGTCTTCTGCAAGTTTTGGGTCCTTCATAAGCGCAGATCCGTCTCCATTTTTTACTATTTTAGGTGCAGGACATCCCATATTTATATCTATCATACATATGCTATCCACATCATTGAAATAGTCACAGGTTTGAGCCATTAAAACGGAGTCGCTGCCAAATATCTGGACAGCAGCCGGTGCCTCTGCTTTTGATACGACAAACATGTCTCTAGTTCTTTCACTCCCATGAAACAAGGCTTTTGAACTTATCATTTCCGTATATACAAGTCCGCATCCCTGTTCCCTGCACAGTTCTCTAAATGCAATATCTGTAACACCTGCCATTGGAGCAAGGAATACATTATTTTCAAACTTCAAATTACCTATTTGCATTTAAGTATATGCTCCCTATTCTTATAATATATTATTCTAAGCCCTGTAAGTGTGAGTATTGGATCTATTATATCTATGGAGCCTGATTCTTCATTTATAAGTTTTGCAAGTCCTCCAGTAGCTATAACAAAGGGTTCCTTTTCTCCACAATCCATCATTTCTTGTTTCATTTTCTTTATTATGTATCCAACCTGTCCTACATATCCATATATTATTCCTGCCTGTATGCTTGTAACAGTATTTTTACATATGATAGTGTCAGGTTTCACAAGTTCAACTTTAGGAAGCTTTGCAGCTCTTTCAAACAATGCATCCGACGATATTTGAACTCCGGGGCATATTGTCCCGCCTAAATAGTTACCATCTTCTGTAAGCGCGCAAAAAGTAGTTGCAGTTCCAAAATCTATTATAATTGATGCCCGTTTATAGATTTCATGTGCTGCAACTGCATTTACTATTCTATCGGCACCTACTTCCCTCGGATTATCATACTTTACATTTATGCCAGTTTTTACTCCAGGTCCAACTACAATGGGCTTGACCTTGAAATATTTTATTATCATATGTTCTAGAGAATACATTATATTTGGAACAACAGAAGATATTATTGCACCTTTGATGTCAAGAGGATTTAAATTGTTTCTAAGAAGAAGCTGTAGAACTTGAATGCCGTATTCATCTGCAGTTCTTTTTGAATCCGTAGATAATCTCCATACCGATACTAAATCATTGTCGTCGTAAATTCCAATAACAATATTAGTATTCCCTACATCCAAAACCAAAATCATAAGGTAACACCACCTTTAGCAAGACTAAATTGAGAATATACAAATTTGAATCACATAATTAAAGAGCAGCTCTAAAGCTGCCCTGATTGCAATACTGTCAATTAATATCTTAATTGTATCAATAAAATTTCATTTGTCAAGAGCTCTATAATACACATATCTAGCGAATATGTTAAAATTTTATTTATCCATTATTCGTTTTCTTCATAAAATCGCTGGCATTTACTATATATCTTACGTGCGAACCTTTTCCTATGATACCTGCATCATCGCTGGCTTCTACATCAAAGAACAGTTTTTTGCCTTCAACCTTTGTAAGAGTAGCTTTACATTTTATATTTGCTCCAACTGGAGATGATTTAATATGTTTTATATCAATACTAATACCTACAGTAGTATATCCTTCCGGGAGTCCTTCTATCACAGAATTACTTGCTGCATTTTCCATAAGGGCAGCCATTGATGGTGTTGCATAAACTTCTAAAGTGCCTGAACCCATCTTTATTGCTGTATCATCTTTTGTAACCTTCATTTCTTTAATAAGAGATATTCCTTCTTTTAAATTAAATTCCATTTGATAATCTCACTTCCTCCAACAAAATATTTAAAATCTAAAATCTGCAAGTTTTTAATTATTTAATTTTTAACATACTCTAATAGTACTAGAAATCATTTTAGTTTTCAAGTAAAACCTCAAATAAAAAATCCACTTTACAGTACCTATTACCATAAAGTAGATTTCTTTTAAGCCTCATTAAATATTTTCAAGAATTCATCTGCGTCTATCTTTTCTTTTTCTATTAATTTACTTGCCACAGCATGTAATTTATTTATATTCTCAGTCAGAAGTTTTTCAGCCTTATTGTAGCTCTCATCAATTAAATTTCTTATTTCCTTGTCTATCTCAAATGCCACTTCTTCACTAAAATTTCTTCCCTTGCCCAGGTCCCTGCCTAGAAATACTTCATCATGTCCAGATCCAAAAGCTATAGGTCCAAGATCGCTCATCCCATAATCCATTACCATCTTTCTTGCAATAGTTGTGGCTCTTTCAATATCATTTTTAGCTCCTGTACTTATATCTCCTATTATAAGTTTTTCAGATACCCTTCCTCCAAGAAGTCCTACAATCTCTTCTTCTAGTTTGGTCCTCGACATATAAGCTGTATCTTTTTCCGGAAGATGCATAGTATATCCTCCAGCCATTCCTCTTGGTATTATACTTATCTCATGAACCGGATCTGCTGTTGGAAGCAGCTGCATGACTACCGCATGACCTGCCTCATGGTATGCAGTAAGTTTTTTATCATCATCATCAATTACCCTGCTCTTCTTTTCAGGACCTGCAACCACTCTCGTTACCGCTTCTTCTAATTCTTCCATTCCAATTAGATTTTTATTTTTTCTCACGGCAAGAAGTGCCGATTCATTCATTAAATTTTCCAGATCTGCACCTGTAAACCCGGGTGTTCTCTTAGCCAATACATCTAACTTTACTTCATCCGCCAGATGTTTGTTTCTAGAATGAACCTTAAGTATCTCTTCTCTGCCCTTTACATCCGGTGCACCTACAAGTATCTGTCTATCAAAACGTCCCGGCCTCAACAGAGCAGGATCTAGTATATCTGGTCTGTTTGTAGCTGCTATCATAATTATCCCTACGTTTTGGCCAAATCCATCCATCTCGACTAAAAGCTGATTCAACGTCTGCTCTCTTTCGTCATGTCCTCCTCCAAGTCCTGCTCCTCTTTGTCTTCCTACAGCATCTATTTCATCAATAAACACTATACAAGGTGAATTTTTCTTGGCCTGTTCAAATAGATCCCTTACTCTGGAAGCACCTACACCAACAAACATCTCTACAAAATCAGAGCCGGATATGCTGAAGAACGGAACTCCAGCTTCACCAGATATAGCTTTTGCAAGCAATGTCTTACCTGTTCCAGGAGGACCTACAAGTAAAACTCCCTTAGGTATCCTGGCACCCATCTCTATGTATCTTTTAGGCTGCTTCAAGAAGTCAACAATTTCTGCAAGTTCCTGCTTTTCCTCGTCTGCTCCAGCAACATCCTTAAACGTAACCTTCTTCTTATCTGGTGTAGCCATCTTTGCACGGCTTTTACCGAAATTCATAACACCCCGGTTGCCTCCACCGCCTTGAGACTGCTGCATAAACATAAACCAAAAAGCCACCAGTACCAATATCAATAGGACTGTAGGCAAATATTGTACCCACATAGGAATTGTAGCTGGTTTAACATACATTTCCTTGACCTGCCCATCTTTAGGATGCTGACCTATAAACTGAAATAACCTTTCAGATGGCACTATTGTTTCGTATTGGGTACCATTCTTTAAATTTCCCTGTACTGTCATCTTATCTTCTCTAAGTTGAAAACTCTGTATATTATTATTTAACCAGTATTTTTGAAAATCATTGAAGCTAATAGCAGTCGAACTCTGATTAGTTCTTACAAGTAATAGTGCTGCGAGAATTACAAATACAAAAATTACCACCCAGGCCGTTGCACTTGAAAATTTCTTCATTAAAGGCCCCCCTCTCTTTGTAGTTTTACACTGTAAAATTGTATCATAAGCAATTTCCCTTTACAATAAATTTTGACATTATTTATAAACTTCCTCCTTTAATACTCCCACATAAGGAAGATTTCTATATTTCTCTGCATAGTCTAAACCAAATCCTACCAAAAAATAATCAGGAACCTGAAATCCTATGTATTTTACATTAATATTTATCTTTCTCGCTTCTTTCTTATTTAAAAGGCATGCTATCTCAATACTTGCAACCTTTCTTCCCTTGAGGTAATCCACAAGATATGCCAGTGTGGTACCTGAATCTATTATATCTTCAACTATCAATATGTGTTTATCCTCAACTTCAAAATCCAAATCCTTTAATATTCTCACTACTCCTGAACTTTTGGTTGAATTTCCATAACTTGAAACCGCCATGAAATCCATAGTACATGGAATAGTTATTTTCCTCATCAAATCCGCCATAAAAGGAACAGAACCTTTCAGTATACCTACCAGCATAAGATCCTTTCCTCTATAATCCTGACTTATTTTTTCCCCCAGTTCTTCAGTCTTTTTTTCAATTTCATTGCTGCTTATAAGTACTTCCTTAATGTCATCGCTCATATTATACATAACTCATAGTTCCTCGCTTTCAAAACTTATAGCTAGAATATTTCTAGTATTTTCATCAACTTTAAAAAGATCACTTATTCTATATCCTACTATCCATCCTATATCCTTTCCAAAACATATGAGCGGAATACTTTCTCTTTTATCTTTAGATATCTTAAGATCTATAAACATACTCTTTAACTTTCTGCTTCCGTTCATTCCCAATGGCTTGAACCTGTCTCCCTCCTTTCTGGTTCTAATGGTTATATCACCTTTTATCTTATCCAGATCAAAATATTCAATAAACTTATTGTGATGTTTTTTATATTTTCCACAACAAGTTCTTATATATACCCTGCATTTGTGTTCTGAAATATCATTAATACCTTCGTGCAGTACATAATTATCAATATCCTGTACATGTGTTTCTGTATTCCTCTTTATAATTATGCTGCCATAGTCATTTAATGCCATTATGTTATTTGGAAGCATAATCTGTTTTCCAGTAGGACACGCTTGAATACGTATTATATCCATGACATGAATTTTTTCAATATTATACAGACAACCTGCTATTTTCTGAAGCGCCAGCCTCAAAATTCTAGATAATATTGATTTATCTTCACAAAATGCCTCTTTAGATATTATAACCTTTTCTGATGTCATGTCACAATATTTTTTAAATTTTTCCCGTGAAATTCTATTTAAATAATCATTATCCACTTTAATAGTATCAGAAAGTCTGTTTAATGTTCTTATAATATCTTTGTTAAAATTCCTCTCTATATATGGTATAAGCTCTAATCTAACTTTATTTCTTGAATATATAGCCTGGAAATTTGTTTTATCTATTCGCGGGTTTAATTTATTTTCGCTGCAGTACTGTTCTATTTCATGTCTCGTACTATTTATAAGCGGTCTGACAAATATATTGTTTCTTACTGCTTTTATACCCATTAATCCTTCCAGTCCGGTACCTCTCATAATTCTCATCAAAATAGTTTCAGCCTGATCATTTGCATTATGTGCTATAGCTATTTTATGTGCTCCTATTTCTTTCTTTACTTCATCAAAGAATTTATATCTTGCCTTTCTTCCGGCACTCTCAGATGAAATGCCATATTTTTTTGCTTCTTCATTTATGTCTACTTTCCTGCTTCGGAATTCAACATTTATTCTTCTACAGAAATCTCTTACAAATTCTTCGTCTTTGTCAGCTTCTTCTCCTCTTAACCCATGATTTAAATGTACAGCACATAATGATACTCCCAGTTCATCTCTGAGAGTATACAGTATATGAAGAAGACATAATGAATCCGGTCCTCCAGATACAGCAACTATCACCTTATCCATACTGCTGAACATATTATTTTTTCTTATAGTATCCAGTACAGTTTCAAGCAAAACAAACACTTCCTAAAAATAATTTATTTTAGAAATAATATTTATATTATAGCATAACTGTACCACAAACATCACTCTAGATAAACTTATTTCAATACAGGCTATAAACTTTTTCTACTATTACAGTCATATCGTCTTTTACTTTATTCTCCGATAATTCCACTGCCTTCCTTATAATCTCTTCACCCATTTTTTTAGGATCATTACAGTTAAATTCTTTAAGGAATTTTACCATCCAATCATAGCTGCCTGCAACTTCTGCATTATAATCCAATACTCCATCACTGACAATTATTATAAAATCTCCATTTAAAATTTTTCTATTTATTATTTCTATGTCCGGTTTATCAAGCACACCTATTGGCAGTGTTTTTGACTTAATAACATCCACTTCATTTCCTCTTTTTATAAAACTAGCAACTGCCCCTACTTTCATAAAGTCCACTTCACCTTTATATAAATCTATACTGTTCAAGTCCAGAGTTGAAAATTTTTCATCTTGAGTAAATTTTATACTCATAATGGAATTAACCGTATTTATGGCTGTTAATTTATTAAACCCTGCTACAGCAAATTTTTTTATAAGTTCTACTGATGCACTGCTTTCTTTATATGCCTGCGGTCCCGAGCCCATTCCATCACTTATAATGGTCATATAGCTTCCATCCGGCAAGTTTCCATAAGTATAACTGTCACCATTGTATTTTTCTCCATCTTTGCATTTTCTGCTTACATAGGCAGCTATATGATATTTAGGAGTCTCTTCAAAAGTTATGCTGCAGTCTTTCATACTTTTGTCTATTTTGCATCCGTCTTCACTTACACACATAAGTTTCCCAGTAACATTATTTACAAGGGGAAGTATTTGTTTTATGCATTTCTGTTCCCCTCCACATGCCTCCATGGACATTCTCATAATCAGATGTTGATTCTTATCATTGAAACAAAATACATCCCTGTATTGAATTTTATTTTTTGTAAGTATTCTTCTCATTTTATTTTCTATATCTGTATTGAATTTTATATCCGTATTGAATTCATTGACAATCTCAGATACAGATCTGCTCATATTTCCTATCTGGTCTGCAAGCAGTTCCCTGCACTCGCTCAACCTGTCCCTCCACATTTCATTTATAACATAATTATTGACGATATCATGAGTACTATCTACAAGCATTGTTCTCTTTATACACTTTCTCTCTAATTCCGGAGGGATGATCTCCTTCTTTTCTTGATAGTTTTGTATAATTTCAACAAATGTGTTATAGGTATTATAGCTTTCCCTTTTCCAGCACAACGCTCTCATGGAACAATTCGAACATACCCTGTCTGCAAGATTTTCAACTAAAGCACTACTTTTACTTTTCATAGCAAGCTTATCATTGTCAGCCAACTTTCCGAGCGTCAGTGACATGTTGCTAAGTACCTCGGCGAAATTTTCCAATCTTTCAACTAGAACGGATTTAATCTTATCAGCATAATTTTCTTTTTGAGTTTCTCTTTTTTTCTGCCAATCCAGTTCTGTCTCCATCTGTTTATAAATAGTTTTGGGTATTATTATAAAAATTGCACAGCTTATTAGTATTTCAGGAACTTTAAATTGTGGACCTATATTAGAATATAATTTTAATATTATAAAAACAACCATATATGAGCAGGCACTCATGCATTTCCCTGTCTCTCTAAAGATACCGGATATGAGACCACATAATCCATATACTGCAATATACACAAGCATTTCATTTGAAGTTATTCCTATAATAGTTCCCATGGCTACCCCGGAAGCAGCTCCCTGTGCACTTCCCTTTATATATCCAAGCATCAGTACAAAAGTCAGCGCTATTATATTCCTAAAAGATACTCCATATATCATAATCCCCCAGGTGCCAGATACTATAAATGATATAGTAACTGCCATGCTTATTATTTCCTCATTACTGTATAAATGTCTTGTTCTTAATTCTTTAAAACATATTATAGAATAATTAATAATAAAATATAATGGGAATATACATAAAATTTCAAAAAAGGCATTAAATAACGCCACTGAAAATGAAAGTTTGACTATTAAAAACTTATAAAAAAGTATTCCCGCCAAAACAGATGCAAATATTAAAATCAGCTTTTTACTTTTATCTAACCCTTTCAATATGTAGCTTACAGCCATTAGTACTATGCTTATAGTACAGTACATGACAGGATATTTTATATTACCATACATTGAAATATAACCAATTATAGTCCCCAAAGCTGACAAACATGCAATTTTCCTTTTTTCAGATACTACAACAGCAGTAAGAAAAGCTATTCCAAAAGGTGCCATTAGATTTACCATCATAACTCTCGCTACTAAAAATGCTGCCAAAAAGTAAAATACAAGCTTCAATACTTCTTGTGGGTCTTTAAACCTCCCCTTTCTTTCTTGCTTATTTAATTTTTCTGACCTTTGATAAGGAAACACTTCTAATTCATATTGCATACATATCACCCACCTTATAAAATACTGCTTTTATTATAGCAATTTGTTATGGAAATAAATGTCATATGGTGATGGGTACCTTTATTTTTTTTAGGACATTTATTTCTATGATTTTTAATGATTTTTATTTTAGACAATTATACTTATAAAAATGAACTTCTGTATTTTTATATGTCATTTTATACACAGATCCAATATAATATTATCCACAATGTGACTTATTTTTAATAGGCTGTACAAAAACTGTACTTCAAAAGTACAGTCTTCAAAAAATCAAAAAATCCATGAAACTAATCATGGATATTAAATCAAGCACATATATATTTGGTTGCGGAGGCAGGACTTGAACCTACGACCTTCGGGTTATGAGCCCGACGAGCTACCAACTGCTCCACCCCGCGACACTCTATTATTGTTGAAAACCGGAAACAAACTGATACAGATTTTAAATCATATACATCTATCAATTTAAAAATCACTTTAAACAAATTGGTAGCGGAAATAGGAATTGAACCTATGACACTTCGGGTATGAACCGAATGCTCTAGCCATCTGAGCTATTCCGCCACAATAAACAAATGGTTGCGGGGGCAGGACTTGAACCTACGACCTTCGGGTTATGAGCCCGACGAGCTACCAACTGCTCCACCCCGCGATATTTTATTGGTGCTGAAGACCGGAATCGAACCGGTACGGGTTTTAAAGCCCGCAGGATTTTAAGTCCTGTGCGTCTGCCAGTTCCGCCACTCCAGCATCTGCCTAAATCTTTCCGATTTGACAACATAAACAATTATATATTATAAATACACTACTGTCAACTATTTTATAAAGCATTTTTTATATAGTTAAAGAGGCTAATTAATTAGCCTCTTTAAATTCATAACTTAATAGTTAGAAGACTTTTTATATCCTCTTCCCTTTGAGTCCTGATGTTTTTTAATATCTTGAAATCTCTCTTCACTATCCTTTAAAAATTTCGATAACCTATCCTCAAAGTTTCCCTGCACTTGCTTATTTTGATCTTTCTGCCAATCTATTTCTACCGGCTTAAAGCTTTTCTTACCAATATTGGCTTGTTTAATAGATAAACTTATCTTACCGTTGTCATCAATAGAAATTACCTTTACAGTTACTTTATCTTTTTCTTTCAAATAATCTCTTATATTTTTCACATAAGTATCAGATATCTCAGAGATATGCACTAGTCCAGTCTTACCATCTACTTCAACAAAAGCTCCAAAATTGGTTATATTAACTACAGTACCCTCCAGTATGCTTCCTGCCTTTAAGGTCATATTAAAAAGACTCCTCCTTAAAAATAATATATAATAATAAATTATAAGCTAAGTATTAATTTTTGATGTTTATTACAGGAGTTTCGCCTTGTTTAATAAAACCAAGTCTTTCTCTTGCCAATTTTTCAATGTACATATCAGATTTAGACATCTTAATTTCATCCTGTAATTTTATGTTTTTTTCTTTCATTTTTTGCTCTTCAGCATATTTATCATTTATTTGTTTCTTTATATTCCACATGGTTATTTGTTGATTTATAAATATATAGCACACATATATTGTCAATAAAAGTGCGGCTATATTTTTTACCTTAATTTTTATTCTTCTCATAGTCCTATTCTCCTAATATAAAATCAATATAACCAATAGGCATATTAACTAAAAATTAATAAACCATTTAAAAATATATACATTTATATTGTAAAATTTTTTTTAGTTTTATTCAAGCTATTTTTTGCAATTTTTATTATTTTTTGCTCTGGAATAATAGATAATACATTGAAAAGGATATTGAACTATGTTCAAGGTTATTCTAAACATTCTTCCTAAAATTTTAAATATTTTCCTTTCTAAATTGGAAAATATCTTACTGGCCAATTTAAAATATAGAACTATTCCTAATACTATCCATAGATATACGTACATATCCGTATATGCATAATTTGTATAGAGTAAAAATACAAAAACAGTTACTCCGGAAAAGATCCAAAACAATATATCCTCTATAAAAACAACTAACTTATTTATATTAGTATATCCTCTTATAATTCTATAGATATCAAATAGTATACCCGTTATAATCCCAGCCGCAATGCTAAATACTATAAGCTTAATCTGTGCACCTATGGACATAATCATTATACTCACCCTAACCTTTAATTGCTACTTGAACATTTTTGAAATTATATTACGTTTCTTTTTCTTGGGTTTGCTATTTGTATATATGCATGAATCTATACTCCCTACAATAATTACCTGTCCATTTTGTACGTCTAATTTATTCATTTTTAATGATGAACCTTTAACATCCAACATACCCAAATTTGTATTTAAACTTATATGATCCTCATTAAAACTTATTACCTCTATAATACCAGTTATAACCAGTTTTTTTCTGTTTTCAAGATTTAAAGAACTCTTTTTGTCACTTAAATTGGCTTCTTTCTTTTCCATAAAACATCCCTCCACCTGTATTAATTATATGTGGATGGATATATACTTATTACTTAATATTCGTATTTGAAATTATTTCATACATATTTTGGGCATCTTCTTTAACAACATGCTGTTTGATATTTGTAATTCTTGCACTTAATACATTATTTGCATATCTTATCTCTATTATATCTCCCTCTTTTACTTCACTACCTGGTTTTGCAATTTTGCCATTTATATTTACTCTTCCACTTTCACAAGCTTCTTTTGCTATAGTTCGTCTTTTTATTATTCTAGATACTTTGAGGTACTTATCCAATCTCATAAAAATTCTCCTTACTAGAACAAAAAACCTAGATTTACACCCAGGTTCCTTGAAGATACTTTATTTATTTACCTTATCCTTAAATTCCTTTCCTGCTTTAAACACTGGAACTATTGATTCTGGTATATTTATTTCTTCCTTAGTTCTTGGATTTCTTCCAATTCTTGCAGCTCTTTTTCTTGTTTCAAATGTTCCAAATCCAACTAATTGAACCTTATCACCCTGTTCAAGTGTTTCCTCAACGCTCTGTATAAAACCCTTTAAGGCTGCCTCTGCATCTTTTTTAGTTAGTTTAGATTTTTCTGATATACTTGCAATTAATTCTGATTTGTTCACCTTTTTTACCTCCTTAAATAATTAACATGCTTATATAGTTAGCATATTAGCATATTCTTCATCAGTATAAAGAAACCCTTTTTTTTGCATATAAAAAATCATATCACTTACTCTTTGCTTCTATCCAGAATTTATTCATCTCCTCAGATGTCATTTCTTGCATACTCATTTGCATTGATTTAGCTTTATTTTCTATATATGCAAATCGTTTTATAAACTTCTCTATAGTATAATTTAATGCAAATTCAGGGTCAATGTCAAGGAATCTCGCAACATTTACTGATGCAAATATCAAATCTCCCATTTCTTCTACTATTTTTACCCTTTCCTTGCTATTATATACATATCTGAGTTCATGATATTCCTCTGCAACCTTATCCAGCGTGTCTTCCACTGAATTGAAGTCAAATCCAACCTTTGAAGCCTTTTCTTGAACTTTATATGCCCGCATCAAAGCAGGAAGAATCTTCGGAATATGCTTTAGTTGTTGTGTATATGTTGTCAGGCCCTGCTGATTTTTCTTTATTTCCTCCCAGTTTGTCAAAACCTCTTCTGAATCTTTCACTTCAGCATTTCCAAATACATGTGGGTGTCTTTCTATCATTTTTTTGCAGACAGTATTGATTACACTATTTATATCAAAAAAGCCTTCTTCTTTTCCTATTTGCGAATGGAAAACTACCTGAAACAATACATCCCCAAGTTCTTCAGTCAATTCGGAATCATCCTTGTCTTCTATTGCCTCTAAAACTTCATAGCTTTCTTCTATAAGATATTTCTTTAAGCTCTCATGATTTTGCTTTCTATCCCATGGACATCCATTTTCTCCTCTAAGTGTATCCATTATATTAAGTAAATCTGTGAAATTATATATGGCCTCTGAATTTCGTGGTATGTAGATAGATGTCAAATAATCTATATCGCATTGTCTATCCAACTCGTATAATTTTATCTTTCTTATGGATTCCAAGCCTTTGATTCCAGCTGCCCTTATAAAATATATATTTATATCCTGTTTATAATAATCCATTAAGGCTAACTTTACATCCGAAGCAATAAATTTATCATATACTTGAGTTATTATAATTCCACACCTTTTATCCACAGTCTGAGACTTAATGTCAAACGCATCTACAATTCTTAGATTTTCAAATATATCCATTCCCAGTGCCTCAAAAATAGCATCTATAAAACTTACAGATGGATATACTCTAGTCTCTATATGATTTCCCCTGCAAAGGTCAAGAAGAATGGTTACAGATTTCTCAGCTACTAAAGGATGACCTGGAACTGCATATACTATATCGCCATATTTACTTTCCTTTAATATCAGGTCATGGGATATGATTTCATATACATCTTCAAAACTTTTTTCTGTCTCATAGGTTATATCGTATGTTTCAAATTCTATATTTAAATCTCTCAAATATTTTACTGTAGGATGTTTCTCAGTTCTCAAATAAATTCTTGGCGAACTTTTCAATAAATTTACAGTCCCTAAAGTAAGGGATTCTATAGATCCAGGTCCCAGCCCCACTATCTTAATCATAGAAACTTCTCCTCTATTTCCTTAAAAATCTGCTTTTAATATATCCATATTTAAATATCCTGAATAGAACTAGAAGAACAATGTACACAATTATTCCAATTAATATGGAGAAAAAGCATGAAAATCTACTGCTCATTGTATAATTATAGACATTAATATAGATAATTACAACCACTATTATCATTAATATCGAAGCAAAAGCAGGTTTTATTACAGTTTGAAAGTAATTCATTCTTATATTCAACTTTCGTTTTAATAAAATAACATTCAAAATTGCAGCCATTGTATATCCAACTGTGCTGCCAAATATTGCTCCATATATATTTATACCGGGAATCGGAACTAATAACAACGTAAATATTATTTTTAAGACGCATCCTACGGCCAGATTTAAAACAGGCATGATATAATAACCTGATCCCTGTAATATTGCAGTTGAAGTCTGCGCAATTATTATAAACGGAATAGATAATGCAGAATACTGGAGTATATCATAGCCCTGGGACTGGCCAGGAAAAATAAGCTCCAAAATAGGATGTGCCAGAGTATATAACCCAAGCATGGACGGCAGCGCTATTACTGTAGACAGTTTAAACGCAAGATCTACCTTGTCTTCCAATTCAAGCCTTCTATTTAAAATATGATACTCGGCAATTATAGGGACAATTGAAGAGCACAGTGCCACAGAGAGTGTCAGAGGTACATTTATAAGTATAAATGCTTTACCCGTAAGTCTTCCATACAGTATAGTGGCCTGCCTGTATGTAAAACCAGCCTCCAGAAGTTTCTGTGGAACAAGTGCAGAATCTATAAGACTCATTATGCTGCTTACTGCGGCCCCTATTGATACCGGAATGGCTATGTATAAAAGTGTGGTGAGTACGTCTTGATTATCCGGTGGATTATATACATGTATTTCCTGTCTCATATCAAAATATTTCTTTATTAAATATATACCACCAAACAATCCCCCTGCTGCAGCTCCCAAAGCTGCTCCTCCTGCTGAATATTCTATTCCTCTTGGCAGCAGTAGATAAGCAAGTCCAACTCCCACCACAACCCTTCCTATCTGTTCTATTATTTGTGATATTGCTGTATAATTCATATTCTGCAGTCCTTGAAAGAATCCTCTAAATGCACTCATTATAGATATAAACATAGGTGCAAATGCAATAGCAATCAATGAGTAATACGATTTACTGTCCCATTTTAAAAATGATATTATCGGTTTGGAAAAAATCAATAATAGTGCAGTAAACCCTGTGCCCAGTATAAACATCAGCAATATAGATTTTCTAAATATCTGTATTACTCTTACATAATCTCCCGTTGCATAACTCTCTGATACCATCTTAGAAACTGCCACAGGTATACCTGATGATGCTGCTATGAAAAACATATATAGTGGGAATGACATCTGATAATACCCTACACCTTCATCTCCAATAAGCATTTGCAGTGGCCATCTAAAAAATAGCCCGAGGAATTTACAGAGCATTCCCGACATTCCTAAAATTAAAGTACCTTTCATAAGTGACTGCTTTATCATAAAAATACCCCCGAATATCTATAATCATAAATCATTGCAATATAGTATACATATTTATAATTACTTTAAATTTATAATTATTATTACTTTCAGTGAGTATTTTTTTTTATTATTGTCAATAATCATTTAATGAGTATGAAGTTTATACTTGAAATCTAATTATAATAATGTAATGGCAGTAAAACTGCCATTACATTATTCCTCCATTTGTTTTCCAAGAAATGATGATGCAGTTTCCGCTAATTTAACTTCTACGTCACCAAAATCCACTTCTTCCTTTGAAGTTATTATAACAGCTCCAATTGCATCTCCTCCTGCTATGATAGGTGATATAACTTGGGCTTTATATTTTTTTTCGGCTTCTTCGTCTTCATATAAATCAATTACCTCTTTTTCCCCTAGTGACACCAATTTTCTATTTTCAATTATTTCCTCCAATTCCTCACTTATTTTCTTGTCTATATACTCTTTTTTAGGTGCACCGCTCACAGATACCAAGCTATCATTATCACATATCAAGACAATATCTCCGATGGTTTGTTCAAGAGACTCTGTGTATCCTTTGGATATTTCACTCAATTCATCGATGGGCGAATATTTTTTTAAAATAACCCCGCCTTCTCTATCTGTAAATATCTCAAGTGGATCTCCCTCTCTTATTCTAAGAGTCCTTCTTATCTCCTTAGGTATAACAACTCTTCCTAAATCGTCTATACGTCTAACAATTCCAGTTGCTTTCATGCTGTATTCCTCCTTAATTATATGAATTGTATTATTATTATTTTTCTAAATATGAAATTTTATGCACAATTGTTATTAAAATTAGAAAAAATTAAAAAATAACCTTATTAGAATCATCTAATTAAGGTTATTTTTATTCACATGTAATTTACTTACATTAAATTCTTTTCCTTTTTCTCTATTTTTGCAGCTTTCTTCCATTCGCTGGTTTTCTGGCTCATTATTTTAGTCTTTTGATCATTTTCCAATTGACTCTTTATCTGTGATTTAACTTTGGAAAACTCTTTAACAGGATACTCTGTTTTCTTTATACATTTTATTATATGCCATCCAAAGCTGCTTTGTACAGGATTGGATATCTGTCCTTCCTTCAATGCCTTGGCACCAGCCATAAACTGTGCATCATAATTGGTGTCATCAACACTTATTTCTCCCAGATCTCCACCTTTATCCTTGTTTGACGTATCCTGTGAAACTTCCTTGGCTACTTTAGCAAAACTTTCACCACTATCAAGTCTTTTCTTGACCTTTTTAGCTTCATCTTCAGTCTTTACAAGTATATGTTCCAGATGCATTTTCGTAGGCTGTTCAGTAAATTTATCTTTATTCTTATCATAATAATCTTTAACCTGCTTATCAGTAATCTTTAAATTTTTTGTAAGACTCTTAGCTATATTCTCCTGTATTTCCTGATTTCTAATTTGAGCTACATACATTTCCGTTAAAGCTTGCTCGGTAAATCCCTGTTGTTTCAATGCTTCTGCAAATTTAGTTTCGTCACCGCCAAAATACTGTTTCTTCATCTTGTCTATCTGTGCCTTTGCATCACTTTTTACTTTTGAATCACTTGGAAGGATATTTAGTTCCTTGGCTTTTTGACTCAATACCTTTTCAGTTATCATGTTGTCTAAGATCTGCTCTTTTTGGGATTTTATTGCACTTACTGCCTCCTCATTTTGAGAATAATTGTCTCCATACTGCTGCTTTGCCTGTTGAATCACTTGAAGTGTATTAGGATCTTTATCTAATTCCGCCCTTGTTATCTTCTCCCCATTAACTATTGCTACAGCACTATTGGCTATAGCCTCTGGTGTCTTTTCTATCATACTGCACCCGGAAATGGAAAATAATGTTGCAGATGCTAAAACAGCAACTAAGATTTTCTTTATATTCACTGTTATTCCTCCACTCTTATTTGTATATTGAATTTTTTATCATTCAGTATGTATTTCATAAAATACAGATTCATTTTATCACAAACACAATTTTATAACAAAACCATTTTTGTTCATATTTTTGTAATACCCTGGAAATTATTGTGCCTGTTTTTGAACACTTATCATGAATTCCATTAATTCCTTTATAATTATTAGAAGATTGTCTCTTTTTAAATCTTTGATCCTGTAGCCAAATCCCGGTTTATCATCCATTTTCAAGACTATATTTCTCGCATATTTCTTTATAACAAATTTTAAAACATCATTGTTGATTTTTTCTCTACTTTTAAAAATAAAAACAATTTCATCCTTTTTTTCTTTTATTTCTTCTATCCCGAGTCTTTTGCCAATGCTCCTTATATATGCTATATTCATGAGATTACATATTGGATTTGGTATAGTAGAAAACCTGTCTTCTAATTCTTCTTTTATATCCATCATATCTTCATAGCAATTAATAGCTGCTATCTTTTTATATATTTCTATCTTTTGGACTTCATTTTCTATATAATCATTAGGTATATAAGCATCCACTTTTAGATCCACAGTAGTTTCAACTGGCTCTTCCTCTATTTCTCCTTTTATGGTCTTTATAGTATCTTCAAGCATCTTGCAGTAAAGATCATAGCCTATTGCTGCCATATGACCATGCTGCGATGATCCCATTATATTACCTGCGCCACGTATTTCAAGATCCTTCAGCGCTATCTTGAAACCGGAACCTAATTCTGTGAAATCTTTAATTGCCTTGAGACGTTTTTCTGCTACTTCAGTAAGTATTTTATCCTTCCTATAAGTTAAATAGCAATAGGCTATTTTATCTGTTCTTCCAACTCTTCCTCTCAATTGGTATAGTTGGGACAATCCCATTTTATCTGCATCATAAATTATCATAGTGTTAACATTTTGTATGTCCATACCTGTTTCTATGATAGTTGTACATAGGAGTATATCACACTCATTATTCATAAATGCTACCATGACATTTTCAAGTTCTTTCTCCTGCATTTTCCCATGGGCCACTGCAACTTTTACTTCTGGAATGAGTTTGGATATATAAGCTGCCATCTTATTTATATTTTCTACTCTATTATATACAAAATATACCTGTCCTCCCCTGTTAGTCTCCCTCAATATGGCATCTCTTATCAATTGATCATTGTACTCCACTACATATGTCTGTATGGGATGTCTCTGCTCTGGTGGTGTTTCTATAACACTTATATCCCTGACACCGACAAGTGACATATGAAGAGTTCTAGGTATGGGAGTAGCACTTAGAGTAAGAACATCAACATTTTTCCTCATCTTCTTTATTTTTTCTTTATGGGTAACTCCAAATCTCTGTTCCTCATCTATTATCAGAAGTCCAAGATCTTTGAACTGCACATCCTTTTGGAGTATTCTATGTGTTCCTATAAGTATATCTACTTCTCCATTTTTTAATGCTTTTATAGTTTTCTTCTGTTGAGATATCGTTCTGAATCTACTAATCATATCTATTTTTATTGGAAAATCAGAAAATCTTTTTATAAAATTATTGTAGTGTTGTTGTGCAAGTATTGTAGTAGGTACTAGAAAAGCCACCTGCTTTCCATCCATTACAGCTTTAAAAGCTGCTCTTACTGCTACTTCTGTTTTTCCGTATCCTACATCACCGCACAGTAGTCTATCCATGACTTTATCCGACTGCATATCTGCCTTTATATCATTTATTGTAGTGATTTGATCTGGCGTCTCTTCATATGGGAACTCATCTTCAAACTGTTTTTGCCATATTGTATCCTTTGAATATTTATAGCCTTTAAGTGTAGATCTTACTGCATATAACTTTACTAGATCATCTGCTATTTCCTCTATGGACTTTTTTACCTTCCGCTTGGCTTTAGACCATTCCGGACTGCCAAGCTTATTGATCTTTGGTGTTTTTCCATCACTTCCTATGTATTTTTGAACCATATCCAGCTGCTCTACAGGTACATACAGTTTATCATCGCCCGAATATGTCAATTCCAGATAATCTTTTTTATGTCCTTGAAGTTCAAGCTGCCTTATACCTTTATATACTCCTATGCCGTGATTTACATGAACAACATAATCACCTGGTTTTAACTCCGTAAAGCTTTTTATCTTGCCTACGCCTTTTTTGGAATGTCTTTTAAGCATTTTTCTTCTTGCCGATCCAAAAACTTCTTTGTCCGATATTATACATATTCTAAGATCCGTATATTGAAATCCGTTCAGCTGATTTCCAAAAGTTACTACAACCTCTCCATTCATGATTTCATCTATATTATCTTTGTAACTGCTTTCTATTCCTATATCCCTTAAATTTTTAACCAGTCTTTCTCCTCTAGGTCTTGTTCCTGCAAGAATTAAAACTTTAAACCTATTATCTTTTTTCTCCTTTACTTCTTCAACTAACAAGTCAATTTTTCCACTATAATTGTTTAACGTTATCTGGGAAAACTTCGTTATGAATTTAGGCCTCAGATACTCACTGGATTTTGCAATTGAATCCAGTATTATTACTCCTCTTGAATCCAAAGATTTCATAACTTGAATTTTACTTATGAGAAGATTTGCCTGCCCGGGAAGTACACCGCCTCGTTGAAGAAAGCTTTTATAATTTTCTTCAAATTCAAAATACACACTGTCAAGCTTGCCACTGCACCTTTTAACATCATCAACTATTATAAAATAATTTTTTGCATAATCTAAAAATGAAGAAGTCTTGTCGTAAAAGTACGGCATAAAGCTGTCTATAGTCTCAAAACCCCAGCTTTCTTTGAGGAACTCCAAATTCCTGTCTATCAGTTTCTCAAGCTTATCTGCAGCTTCGTTATTTTTACCTCTCCGTAATTTTTCTATAATTAAATCTTTATCCCTTTTTATACTTTCATATGCACTTTCAACGGTTTGACTATCCAGTATAATTTCTTTTGCGGGAAAAATTTCTATACTTTTTACTTTCTCTATACTCCTTTGGGATTCTACATTAAAATTTCTTATTGACTCTATTTCATCCCCAAATAACTCCACCCGATAGGCTTCACCTAAAACCGGCGAGTATATGTCCAGTATCCCTCCTCTTATGGAGAATTGTCCCTTGGACTCCACAATATCTACTCTTTCATACCCGCACTGGACTAATTTCTTTCCAAATTCATTCAAGTCAATATTTTTTCCCGGAGATAATCTAAAAGTATACTTTTTATACAGATCCACCGGTATGTATATTGATGCCAGAGTTTCTATACAGGTTACTATAATCTTCTTGCCCCTGCTCAGCATCTGTTTTATTACTTTCAATCTTTCCCATCTTAAATCTCCTGATATTGCATCTATATTATAAAAAACAACTTCTTTTGATGGAAAATAAAATACTTTGTTTTCGTATAATGATAAATCCTCATATAATTTTCTTGCCTCCACATCACTGTGGGTAAGAATCAAAAAAGACTTATCCATATTTTCATATACAGTATCAATCAAACAACTTCTTCCTGATTCCGAAAGACCGTATACTCCAATGGGAAACTTTTTATTTTCCACTGAAGCCATAATATCTTTAAATTCCGAACTATCCTCAATAGGTTTTATAAGTCCCTTTAATCTCATTTCAATAACCACCCTAACCAAAAATATAAATCAACGCACAATAACCGTTAATCTCTACTTTAAGAGATTACGGCACAAAATAAGATTTTTAAATATTTAATCCATTAAACCTATTCATAGCTTCAAATATGCCCTTGCTCAAAATACACTCAACACAATCTGATGCAAATTTAAAAACCTTTTCTATATGATTGCTATTTTCTTTTTCAAATTTACCAAGTACATAGGATATAACATCCTTATCAGGATGTCCAACACCAATTTTTATTCTTACAAATTCATCTGTGTTTAAATTATAAATTATATTTTTTATGCCGTTATGACCACCGGCACTTCCTTTGCTCCTTATTCTGATTCTTCCTATTGGAAGACTTATATCATCCTGAATTACTACTATATTCTTATTGTCTATTTTATAAAAAGCAGCTGCTTCCTTTACACTCTCACCGCTTAAATTCATATATGTACTAGGTTTCAATAGAATTACCTTTTTATCGCATATAATTCCATCTCCATAAAAGCCTTTGAACTTTTGCTTATTTATATTTATATTATGCTTTCTGCCTATAAAATCAGCAGCATCGAACCCAACATTATGTCTTGTATGCTCATATTTAGTACCGATATTACCTAATCCAACTATTAAAAACATATTTCTGCTCCAATCTGAAATCATCTAAATGACTTGCTCATATAAGTGATTATCTGGCACATAAAGTATAATTATCCAGTTGAATTTACAAATATGCACATATAAGTCTTAGCCCGACAACATTGCCGAGTTAAAACTCATCAAAATCTTCACTTAGTATTCACATATGCACTATGATAACATTATACAATCATAATTACAAGTTCGATTCTTTTCCATATCCATTTTATTTCTGACCTTCAATACCCAATAAAGTTACAGTTGTTTCTATAGTATTTCCATCTCTCCAGATTTTACACTTAACTTTATCTCCAACTTTATGTGAATTTATTATATCTTGAATATCAGGCAGCTGAGCAATCTTTTTCCCATCTAATTCCATAAGAATATCCGTCGGCTTTAAACCAGCCTGATAAGCCCCGCTTCCTTTTTTTACCTCCTGAATATATACGCCTTGAATTTTATCATTCTCTGAAATTACACTTTCACCATATATGCCGAGATATGGCCTTTTAACCTCACCAGTATTTATGAGCTGCTTTATTATATCTTTTGCATCATTTATAGGTATAGCAAATCCCATACCTTCCGTGCTACCTGAAGAACTCAACTTAAAACTGTTTATGCCAATGACTTCACCATTGTCATTACAAAGAGGTCCACCGCTATTGCCAGGATTTATTGCAGCATCAGTCTGTATTAATTTATTGTATACTATACCATTATAGGATATCTTTCTGTTCAGCGCACTTACTATTCCTGCTGTAACAGACCCTGCAAAATCTTCGCCAAGAGGATTGCCTATGGCAATTGCAGTATCTCCAACTTTTATTTTTGAAGAATCCCCCAGTTTGGCTACAGGTAAATTTTTTGCACTCACCCTTATTATTGCCAGATCAGATCCTTCATCTATCCCATTCACAGAGGCATCCAATATTTTACCGCTGGAGAGTTTTACCGTCACCTTATCTGCATTTTGTATTACATGATAATTTGTAACTATATATCCTTCCGAATCTATTATTATTCCAGACCCACTTCCCGTATCCTGAAGTCCAAAATAACCTTGACTTTTATTACTTATGCCAACTATTGTAGGTCCTACTAATTCCGATACTTTCGTTATTGAATTTTGCTTTCCATAATCCTTTTCCTGAGATGAACTTTGAATATCGGATACAATGCCGCTTTCATTTTTTTTAGAATTCATTAATGTCTGATCGTTCGGCGTATAGACTTTACTAACTTCCTTCTTATTGGCTATATAAGCTCCTGATACTCCACCGGAAAATGCTGCTATCAAAATAAAACAGCACAGCTTAAAGAATTTTTTTATATTGGATTTTCTCCTGTTATTCACAAATTTTATCTTGGATATACCATTGTCAACGCTTTGCCATTTAACATCTCTTACGCCGTCATTTTTATTATCATCCATTAAATTTACACCTCATAATTACTTAATTTAGCATCATTATAATAGCAAGTTTTTACGCAAATATGAACAATACTGTAATATTCCATTAAATCCTTTTGAGAGTAAAAGTGAATTCTACTCCAGCACCTTCCCTGTTTTTAACCCATATATCTTCTCCAAGCTGGGTCAATATGCTTCTTACTATAGGCAATCCCAAGCCTGTGCTTATTTTCGAAGTTCTTGATTTATCACCTTTATAAAATCTGTCCCATATATGATTTAAGTCTTCATTGTCTATTCCCGGGCCATCATTAAATACAGATATAAAAGCCTTATCTGATTTTGTCTTCGTTTCAATTTTTATATTTCCTCCTGAACCAACATACTTTACTGCATTATCTATCAAATTCACAACTACCTGGGTTATCCTGTCCTTATCTGCAGCTACATACAATTTGTCATCCTCCATATTTACATCAACTTTAAGTTTTTTATTATTAATTTTCTGCTCAAATTTTATTACACATAATCTTACAATTTCATTTATATCCACTTCTTCAATCCTCATCTTAAACTGGCCTGCTTCTATGGCAGATAAATCCAAAAGGTCATTTACAAGTCTTGTAAGCCTCTGTATTTCCGAATAAGTCAAAGAGAGATAGTAGTTTTCCTTTTGTTCTGGAATTACTCCATCCAGGATTCCACCTATAAAGCCCTTTATAGATGTTATAGGAGATCTTATCTCATGGGATACATTTGATATAAACTGTCTTCTGTTTTTCTCAACTTCTTCTATAGAATCTGCCATGCTGTTAAAAGATCTGGCAAGTACTCCAATTTCATCTTTAGAATTTATATGAACTCTTTTTTGTACTTCTCCCTTGGATATTTTATCTGCCGCATAATTTATTTTCTCCAGTGGTTCTATAATTATCTTCTGTGACAAATAATATATGACTATGCATGAAATTATAATTGCAAGCACAGCGGATATCCAAATTATCTGGTATACCCTTTTTAGGGGACCCTTCAATTCATTTATGGACGTATGCATCATTATTGCTCCTCTGAATACTCCATTTGAAAAAATAGGTATTTCAAAAGTATGTACCGGTGAACTAAATACCTCTGAGTAATTTCCCCTTTTATCTACTGTTTTATTTTCTCTAAGTTCTTTAAGGTCACTTGTCACTATCTGCTTGGAAGTTGCTATTAATTTTTTATGCTTGCTTGAGGATACAGAATAAACATAACCGTAATTGTCTACAAGCCATATATCTGCCGATAAATAGTTCCCTATGTACGTTATAGTATCATTTATATCATCAGAAGTTATATTGCCATTTAAATATTGAATGGCCCTTTCTTTTATAAATTCAGATTCACGCAGCAGTTCCTCTTTCCTCTGATTAAAATAATAACTCTCAAACCAATAGGATAAAAAGGCAAATGTCATGACAAAGCTCAGTACAATAATTGCTGTAAATGCTGTCACAAGCTTTGAAAACAGGCTTCTCCTCATATTATTTCACCTCAAATTTATACCCTACTCCCCATACAGTTTCTATCTGCCAGTTTGGACCTCCCTGAAGTTTTTCTCTCAACCTTTTTATATGTACATCTACTGTTCTGGAATCTCCGGGATAATCATATCCCCAAACTTCACACAGAAGCTGCTCCCTTGTAAAAACTCTATTCTTGTTGCTGGATAAATAATAAAGCAGTTCAAATTCCTTCGGAGGCATTTTTACTTCGTTGTCCTTATATACAACCGTATACGAATTTATATCTATTGTTAGATCTTCAAATTTAAGTACCTCTTTGTTTTCATTATCAACATTATATCTTCTAAGCACCGCTTTAATTCTTGCAAGCATTTCTTTTGCTTCAAAAGGTTTGACTATGTAATCATCAGCACCAAGTTCAAGTCCAAGTACCTTGTCAAAAGTTTCTCCTTTTGCCGTAAGCATAATTACAGGTGTTTCAAAATCTTTCCTTATCCACTTCAATACATCTATTCCATCTATATTTGGAAGCATTATATCAAGCAGCACCAAATCCGGTTTATACTCTAAGAAAACCTCTTCGGCAGCTTTTCCATCGTTGGCTATTCTTACATCATACCCTGAGCTTTCAACGTACATTTTTATAACTTCACATATATTTTCATCATCATCCACAATTAATATTTTTCCAATCGAGCCTTCCATATGCTACCTCTCCTCTATATATTAATAACTCTGACACCACATAATATTAATTTACCACATACTTAACAAAACATAATAGTATATATCTTAAAATGTAACAAATAAGTTACAAATAATTAAAAGGCATATAGAATGCTCTCTACATGCCAGAATTCAGATTCAAATTAGTTTTCAAATAACTTGCTAACTGATCTATCTTCATATATTCTTCTTATAGCTTCTGCAAAAACAGGTGCTACAGACAATATGGTAAATTTATCAAGTATTTTCTCCTCTGGAAGTCTTATTGTATTCAACATGACAAGTTCCTTTATAGAAGAATCCTTTATTCTTTCAATTGCCGGTCCCGAAAGAACAGCATGGGTACAGCAGGCATACACTTCCTTTGCCCCTCTTTCCATCAGTGCATTTGCACCATTGGTTATAGTTCCTGCTGTATCTATCATATCATCTACCAGTATGACCCTTTTACCTTTTATGTCTCCAATTATGTTCATTACTTCTGATACATTAGGCTTTGGTCTTCTTTTATCTATAATTGCAATTTGAGTATGTAGTTTATCTGCAAAATTTCTAGCCCTCGTTACACTTCCGAGGTCTGGTGATACTACCACTACATCTTCTTTGCTGTCAAATCCCTTGTCAATAAAGTACTTTGCCAGTATGGGTGCTCCAAGCAAATTGTCAAGCGGTATATTAAAATATCCTTGAATCTGGGATGCATGCAGATCCATAGTAAGAACTCTGTCTGCCCCGGCTGCAGTCAATATATCTGCAACAAGCTTTGCAGTAATAGGATCTCTTGCCTTTGCCTTTCTATCCTGTCTTGCATATCCATAATAAGGAACTACAGCTGTAATTCTTCCTGCAGATGCTCTTTTAAATGCATCTATCATAATTAGAATTTCCATTAAATTGTCATTTACAGGATTATTTGTTGATTGAATTATAAATACATCTCTTCCTCGTACTGTTTCATTAATATCCACAGATATTTCCCCATCACTAAAAGTAGATACTTTGGAATTTCCTACTTTCATCCCTAAAATATCTGCTATTTCTTCAGCCAAATCCGGATGAGAATTGCCTGTAAAGATTTTAATGCTTTTTCCATGGGTTATCATTTTTTAAGCCCTCCTAAATTTTATTTTATCAATCTTTTTTATTCATTCCTCTTTTATATACCCAGCCTTCTTTATTTACCTGCCTTGCTCTTGCTATGGCCAGAGATCCTTCAGGAACTTCATCTGTTATAGTAGAACCTGCTGCTATATATGTATTATCATCAACTCTTACCGGAGACACCAGATTTGTATTACATCCTATAAAAGAATTATCCCCGATTAAAGTCTTATTCTTTTTCTTGCCATCATAATTGACTACAACTGTACCGCAGCCAAAATTGCACTTTTTACCAACCTCGGCATCACCTATATAGGTTAGATGTGATACTTTGGTACCATCTCCGATGAAAGATTTTTTAACTTCTACAAAGTCACCTATTCTCACCGAATTTCCAATCTTACTTTCAGGCCTTATATATGCAAAAGGTCCTACAGTAGTACCCTTTCCTACACTGCTCTCCAATATAACCGAACTCTGAATAGTGACACCTTCCTCTATAATACTGTTTTCTATTCTGGAACCGGGATATAGTATACAATTTCTGCCTACTACAGTATTACCCTCAATAACATTTTGAGGATATATTATAGTATCATTTTCTATTTTTACATCAATATCTATATAAGTGGAATCCGGATCAATAATTGTGACTCCATTTTCCATATGTTTATCATTTATCCTTTTTCGCATGATCCTTGCTGCCTGAGAAAGCTGCTTTCTAGAATTTACTCCAAGTGTTTCATCAAATTGAACTGGAAGTGCCCCTATTTTTTTCCCTGATTTTTTCAATATTTCTATTACATCCGTAAGATAATACTCCCCCTGTGCATTATTGTTGTCTATCTTATCAAGACTTTCAACCAGGCTTTCTATATCAAAGCAGTACATAGATGAATTTATTTCATTCACCTTCAGCTCTTCTTCTGAACAATCTTTATGTTCAATTATTTTTAAAACATCTCCATTTTTTTCTCTTATAATTCTTCCATATCCATAGGGATCCTCAACTATTGAAGTCAGTACAACTGCACTATACCCTCCATCATTTTGGAAATCCACAAGTTTTTTGACGGTACTTTCTCTTATTAAAGGTGCATCTCCTGTAAATATGGCTACAGTTCCCCTTTTATCCTTCAAAAAACTTTTAGCACAGATAACTGCATGTCCTGTGCCCAATTGTTTATGCTGAACCGAAAATTCAACATTTCTTGATTTAACAGCCTCTTTTACCTCATCTGCACCTTTCCCTACAACTACATCTATATCATCTATTTGTGCTTTTCTGACTTCATCTATTACTATGTTGACCATTTCTCTTCCGCATATTTTATGAAGTACCTTTGGTGTAGAAGATTTCATTCTTTTTCCCTCACCTGCTGCTAATATTATAGCACAATTATACATTTTAACACCTCTTTATAGCATTAACTACATTTTTATAACCTATATTACATAAAATATCCACTATATATTATATTTTATATATTAAGCATTTGCAACACTATAGTAAAATAATAAAAAGGAGTATTCCTACTCCTTTTTATTACTCCTGTACTTTATCTTTAGTAACAGTTTCTTCGTTCTTTACTTTTTCATACTCATCGAGAATTGCATTTTGAATTTTTTCTCTTGTTTGAGTATTGATTGGATGTGCAATGTCCTTAAATTCCCCATCAGGAGTTTTCCTACTAGGCATTGCAATAAAAAGTCCATTTTGACCTTCTATAACTTTTATATCGTGAACAACGAATTCGTTATCAAAAGTCACGGAAACAATAGCTTTCATTTTACCCTCAGCAGCAATTTTTCTAACTCTAACGTCTGTAATTTGCATATAATCCACCTCCAAGATGCTTATGTATATACTATTCTCTAAAATTTATTTTTTTCCTTCTTAATTTTTAAAAAAACATTAAGTTTTTTGAAAATTTTATTAGTTAAATCTTTTGGAAGGAAATAACCGTGCACCATTCTCTCCATCAATAATACCTTTAAAGTCAACTATGGATATATAATCCTGCACTAATTTTTTCGGAGTTTCTACATTATCCATAAGTACTCCAATTCCCAACAACTCACTTTCAAACTCTTTCAGGAGATTCATTATGCCTCTGGCCGTACCACCAGCCTTCATAAAATCATCAATAAATATACACTTACTGCCGGGCTTCATAGCTTTCTTTGACAATGACATATTCTGAATTCTTCCCGTAGATCCTGAAACATAATTTATAGTGATGGTTGATCCTTCGGTAAATTTCGTTTCCCTTCTTACTACTATCATCTGTACTCCAAGCATCCTTGCCACTTCATAGGCAAGAGGTATGCCTTTTGTTTCAACTGTAACTACATAGTCAACATTGCTGTGTATAAATTCAGATGCGAGAATAATTCCAGCAGTATTTATTATTTCAGGATTAAACATTATATCAGTCATATAAAGGAAATTACCTGGTATTATTCTTTCTCTATTTTTTAAAATAATACATAATTCTTCGGCAAACTCCCTGCTTTTTTCTGCTGATATACCACATACATATTTGACTCCTCCTGCTGCACCCGACACAGTTTCCACCTTTCCCATGTAAAGCCTGATAAATGTATCCTTTACCATGACTATATCTTCACTTACAGTTGATTTTGCAGTATTGAACATTTCTGTGAACCTATTCAGGCTTATTATTTTATTAGGATTTTCAAGTAATATCTTTGTTATAGCTGATATCCTCTGGTTCCTACTGAGTTTCTGCATTTTATCACCTATCACTTTAAAATTTACGAATAATTTCTTAAAATTTTATTCTATTATTCATATTGTATTCTAAAAAAAGCAGTTAATCAACAATTAAATTAGTCAAAAAGTTTTGGAAATATAGTTTAACCTGTGTTTTTTTGCTCCATTTTTGTATATAATTATTAGGTGATAAAGTAATGCAATTTATGAGGAGTGAGTTTATTGTCATTTGATTTTATAAAAGATAAAAGCAAAAACATATATTTCATAGGTATAGGTGGAATAAGCATGAGCGGACTTGCAGAAATATTGATAAAAAAAGGATTTCATGTTTCGGGATCTGATATAAAAGCTTCTCCTATAACTGACAAATTAAGATCCCTTGGCGCAGAGATATTTATAGGACAAATTAAAGAACACATAGATGAAGATATAGATATGATAGTGTATACGGCCGCCATTTCCAAAGACAATCCTGAGTTTGTTAGGGCAAAAGAGTTAAATATACCCCTTATGGTAAGAGCCGAATTTCTGGGGCAAATAATGAAAGGACACAAATACAATATAGCCATTTCTGGAACTCATGGCAAAACTACTACAACTTCAATGCTGTCAAGCATATCTTTGAAAGCCGAATTGGACCCTACCATATTAGTAGGCGGTGAACTGGACCTAATAGACGGGAATGTGCGAGTTGGACACAGTCAGTACTTTATTACCGAAGCCTGTGAATACAAGGAATCCTTCTTGAAGTTCTTCCCTTATATAGGCGTAATTCTGAATATAGATGCAGATCATCTCGACTACTATAAGGATATTTATGATATACAAAATGCCTTTATAAAATTTGCTAAATTAATACCAAGGGACGGGTATCTCGTATGCTGCAGTGACGATGACAAAATGAACAAAGTAATATCAAACGTGAACTGCAATATAATTACTTATGGTCTTAAAACCGGAGATATTACAGCCAAAAATATCAATTATGACGAAAAGGGATGTGCAAGTTTTGACGTGTATAAATATGATAAACTCCTGTTTTCAGTAAATTTGAACATTCCCGGAAGACATAATATATTGAATTCTCTGGCAAGCATAGCCGTTTCCCTGATTTTGAATATATCCAATAAATACATCATAGAAAGTCTTGGCAATTTCAAAGGTGCCCACAGGCGATTCGAACTCAAAGGTGAAAAAGATGGAATTACAATAATAGATGATTACGCCCACCATCCCACTGAAATCAAGGCTACTTTAAGTGCAGCACAAAACTATCCACATAAAAGGATATGCTGTGTATTTCAGCCCCATACATTTTCAAGGACATTGAATCTATATGATGAATTCACAAAAGCATTTGACAACGTAGATGAATTGATACTGGCCGATATATATGCTGCAAGGGAGAAGGATACACATGAAGTAAGCTCGAGTATGCTTGCAAAAAGCATTTCCTCCAGAGGTATAGATTGCAAAAACTTCCATAACTTCGATGACATTGTATCATATCTAAATAGCACATTAAAAGATGGCGACCTGCTCCTGACAATAGGTGCCGGTGATGTATTCAAAGTAGGAGAAATGTATCTTCAAAAATAATCATAGTTAGATGTGTAAAATCCTCCAATATAGTAAATACTATAAATAATTACTACATCGGAGGTGTTTTTTAATTTGAGAAACTTTTTGATATCAGCTTCAGTAGACATTATATTGATTTTTATATCCTATTTTTTATTTAAAAACATATTGAGCGGACCAACCAGACATAAAATCTATGAAAAGTTGTTCAGTTCTTTTGCCAAATTTGTAATCTATATATTTATAATAACAATCGGTATAAATGCTATTATTGCCATATTGCTGTATAGGACCTCGTACATAGCCTATATCAATATAATAGCTCCTGCTGTGGTTTCAATTCTTGTAGGGTTTCTTGTATCAACCGTTCCTACCAAGGGTGCAGGCGATTCACCCAATAAAGTATAATCCATAGATTGTTCCTTAAGAGGAGATATCTACAATACTTGTAGATTATTTCACAATTACTATGCTATAATAATAGCGTAAAAACAAATTTTCAAGGAGTTGGTGGGAATGAAGGAAAAATACAGGGAATTATTCAAGATTATTGTAAAGTCATATTATAATGGTGATTTCGATAAAAAAGTAAATGAAATTCTATCTGAAAATTCTATTGATAAGAAAGAATTATGCTCAATCGTTTCCTTACTCTGTGGGGTTGATATAGATTATAACAGCAGCAATTTCATATCAGAATTAAAGAACTCTATAAAATCATATAATTCAGGTGGCAAGATAGTCAATAAAGTTAAAGACTGCTCATTGGATTGTGTGGATGAAAACGGGAAAACTGTCTGTCAGAAATCCTGTCCTTTTGATGCAATACTAATTGACAAAAAAAACAATACTACTGTTTTGGATGCCGATAAATGTGCAGACTGCGGCATATGCGTAGATTCCTGCCCATCAGGTGGAATAATGGATTCAGTGCAGTTTCTGCCTTTAGCAAATATTCTAAAAGACGATCGTCCCGTAATAGCTGTAGTTGCACCTGCTATAATAGGACAATTTGGATCAGATGTAAAAATCGGTCAACTGAGATCCTCCTTTAAAAAACTAGGCTTTACGGATATGATAGAGGTCGCATTTTTTGCAGATATGTTAACTTTGAAAGAGGCTATAGAATTTGATCACTATGTCAAAAATGAAAATGACCTTATGATAACTTCCTGCTGCTGCCCTATGTGGGTTGGAATGTTAAAAAAGATTTACAACGATCTTGTAAAATATGTTTCACCATCCGTTTCTCCAATGATAGCTGCAGGAAGAGTTGTTAAAAAGCTAAATCCCAATTGCAAAGTTGTATTTGTAGGCCCCTGCATAGCAAAAAAAGCCGAAGCAAAAAACAAGGACATAGAAGGCAGCATAGATTTTGTATTAACTTTTCAGGAGGTAAAAGATATATTTGAATCACTGGATATAAAACCTTCAGAGCTTCCAGATGAAGAGTCCTCTGAATATGCTTCAAAAGGTGGAAGACTTTATGCCCGCACAGGAGGAGTATCTATTGCTGTAAGCGAAGCAGTGGAAAGAATTTTTCCCGAGAAACATAATCTCTTAAAAGCAGTTCAGGCCAATGGAATAAAAGAATGTAAAGCCATACTTGAAAAAGCTCAAAATGGTGAAATAAATGCCAATTTTATAGAAGGCATGGGGTGTATTGGTGGCTGCGTTGGTGGACCAAAAGCCATAATTCCAAAAGAGGAAGGCAGAGAGCATGTAAATGAATTTGCCGGAAACTCTGATATTAAAGTAGCCGTAGACAGTGCCTGTATGAATAGTATATTGAACAAAATAGGCATAAACTCCATAGAGGATTTCAAAGATGAAAATAAAATAGATATATTCGAAAGAAAATTTTAATTACTGTCGGGTATTTACTACATACTATTAAAAGCCCTTCATCAAATTTGTTGGAGGGCTTTTAATTATTCAGGGATGAGGTTATTATGGAAAATTTTTGGGACAAGATATTGAAAAATATAGATGGTGCAATTTTTGACATGGATGGAACTCTGCTTGATTCCATGGGAATGTGGGACAACATTGATAAAGAATACCTGGAAAACAGGGGTATACCAGTACCTGAGAATTTGAAAATTGAAATAGAACATTTAAGCTTCAGGGAAACAGCAGAATATTTTAAGTCAAGATTCAATATACCTGACTGCATTGAAATTATAGAAAAAGACTGGTACAATATGGCTTTTAACAAATATGCAGAAAATAAAATGATAAAACCTCAGGCAAAAAATCTTTTGAAATTATTGAAGTCCAGAAATATAAAAATTGCTTTAGCTACAAGCAATTACAGGGAAACTTCAATTGCTGCTTTAAAAAGGAACAATATATATGAGCTATTTGATGCAATCACTACAACCCAGGAAGTCCCGCGAGGGAAAGATTTCCCCGACATCTACATTCTATCCTCCAAAAAAATTGGCATATCTCCTGAAAAATGTGTGGTATTTGAAGATTCCCTACCAGCTATAAAAGCAGCCAGGTCGGCAAATATGTACGTAATAGCCGTAAAAGACAAATATTGTCCTCATGATTGGCAGTGCATCCTCAATCATTCTGATGCAGGTATTACTGATTTTTCTGAAATTATCTTCGAGTAATTATCCAATTAGATCAGGTAGTCACATCTCTACATATCATGAATATAATATAGGAGTAAAATTTTTAGGAGCATGCCAATGATAGCTTTTCTATTATTTGCAATTACAGCTGCATCTCTTGCAACTTTTTACAAGCTTAAAAGCGAAATTGCAGCTCAAAAGAAAACAATTATACTTTTAAAATATGAAAATAATAAACTAAAGAAAAAGCTGAAAAACATACATCAGTAGATTATGTTTTTACTTGATTATAGCTTTTTACTATGTATCAGCTGCAATTAATCCCCTGGTAAATATTATTATCTGCCAGGGATTTATCTATTTCATTTAATATTTCCCACTTTTTCAAACTCCATTTTGGACCTATCAGAGTATCTCTGGGCGAGTCCCCTGTAAGTCTATGTACCACAATGTCTGGATCGGTATATGAAATTGCCCTGCATATTAAATTTACATATTCCTCCTCTGTCATAAATTTCAACTGACCTAATTTATAAAAACGGACCATAGGCGTGTTTTTCATAAGATGAAGCAGATGAAATTTTACACCCTGGACCTTAATATCCGACACATACCTCACTGTATTTATCATATCCTCATGCTTTTCTTCTGGGAGTCCAAATATTATATGAGCAACTACATCAATATTCCTATCATTCAAATTTTTTACTGCCTTTTCAAAAACGTTTAATTTATACCCTCTGTTTATTTTGATTGCAGTATCTTCATTTGAGGTTTGAAGTCCAAGTTCAACCCATGTATATAATTTTTCATTAAATTTTGAAATCAAATCAAGTACATCATCATCCAGACAATCCGGCCTTGTTGCTATTGCCAAGCCTACTACGTCATTTTCCTCTACTGCCTCCCTGTATTTTTGATTTAATACATAAACAGGAGCGTAGGTATTTGTATATGCCTGAAAATAGGCAATACATTTTCCATTACTCCATTTTTTACTCATCATTTTCTTTATACTCTGAAATTGATCGTGGATAGAAAATTCCCTGCTGCCTGCAAAATCTCCCGATCCTCTTTCACTGCAAAATATACAGCCTCCCGTTCCTATAGTACCATCTCTGTTGGGACATGAAAAACCAGCATCCAGAGATATCTTGAATACCTTGCATCCAAATTTATGTCTCAAATAGTAATTTAGACTATAATATCTTTTATCACCCCAAAGCAATAATATCAATCCTTTCAATATAAATATATTATATCACATTCTTACTGCCTCAAAACTTTTCAGATCCAGCTGCCACTTGCCTATAACATTTGAAAGAGACATATCCTGGCTTTTTTTCGCAATAACATCAAAATTTAATATGTCATCATCAAAAGATGAAAATACTATACTTACTTTATCAAGAGGAAACTTCTCCTCAAATTTATAATCTATCATATCTCCTCCATCAACCTTATACATTCTAATACAGTTGTCTACTTGAGCATTTGAATATTGAACTGCCAAAAATTTTTCATCTTTGGAAAATTCCATGAAATCAACCCTGCCACCTTTTAGAAGATCCAGAGTAACTATTTCCTGTCCAATGGGGACTTCTACAATTGAGTCTGATTCGCTTTCATCTTCCATACCTCCACCAGCAGTACCTCCATCACCTTGACCTTGAGCATCCTGACCGCCTTGAACGGCCAGTGATTGATCTATATTTATTACTCCAATATAACAATTACTATCACAAGTTGTAACTGCAAGCATATTTCCTTCATAGGAAAAATTCAATATTCCCACATTTCGTCTAGGTACAGGCAATTTATCTATGCTCGCCTTATCATCTTTTGAAAACACATAACCCGGGAATGACCTAAAAGACATTATTAATTTTGTATCCGCTTTATCTTTGCTTTTCATTCTTATCTTATTTTTATATATAAAGGCTTCTTCTTGAACTATACTCTTAATTTCCGATATTTTATATTCATGGTCTTTCTTTATGACTTTCAAAGAATATTGATCCAAGCTTGCAAAAGGTTTACCCGTATTTGTTCTTGAAATATTGAGTGTAAATATCCCCGATTTACCGACTTGATTACTATCGGCCAGATTGTACCCAAAAATTTTTAAATCTTTATCCTGAGTTTTTACCTGTGATTTTAAAAGATCTTCTGAATACAATTTTTCAGCATTTGCTACCTGTCCTTTTATCATATAATTCATATAAGTATCAACTACATTCAAAGCTGCCTTCATATCAAATGTTTCTTTCAGTTGTAAACTATTGTTTGTATTGGATCTGCATCCTGTCAAAGCTTCACAAATCAACAGTATGATTGCCGCATATATAAATACCCTTCTTTTTTTCATCTAAATTTCACCTCTTCCATACAGCTTTTTAAAAATAGATTCATATCAGTTTTATTTTTCCCCTAAATAGAAATTTAATTTATAATACATTAATTTCAGATTAGACATATATATTTATATAAGAAGGTCTTTAATTAACTAGTAATTTACAGGAGGAAATACCTTGATTAGAAAATTATCAACGTCCTTACAGATAGCTGCCGTATTTATAGGTACGATAGTAGGTGCAGGCCTGGCATCCGGTCAGGAAATAAATAGCTTTTTTTCCATATACGGTTACAAAAGCTTTTTTGGTATTTTGATTTGTTTATCTATATACATATTTGTATCATTGTTCATAATAAATATAAGCTTAAAATACAACCTGAATTCATATGATGGTTTAATTTCCCTTGTAAATCCTGGAATTTTAGGAATTATGATAAATTCTTTGACTACATTTTTTCTAATTGGCAGCTCATCAATAATATTAGCTGGAAGTGGTGCTTTAATACATCAATATTTCAAAGTATCTAACCTTCTAGGAATGGGATTTATGATATGTATATCCTTACTTATACTTTTTAAGGATACAAAGGGACTTATAAAAATAAATTCTTTCATAGTCCCCTGTCTAATAACCATTATAGTTACACTGTTTATACTATATATTCTTTTCTACAAAAGTATAAGTATATCTGAAATTAAAGCTATACCTGCAATTAAAAACAGCTGGATATTTTCTTCTCTTATATATGGAGGATTCAATATACTTTGCTGCAGCGGTGTATTGGTTCCTCTATGCAGGGAAATTAAAGAAAAGAGCTGTCTTATAAGTGGAGCTATACTTGGAGCATGCGTTCTGACCATACTCACGTTTATCATAAACTTTATGCTGATTTTAAACATACCTTACATATTTGAATATGAAATACCTCTCCTATATATTTCAAATAGATTCGGCAAGCTTGTTCAGATTGTTCTTCTAGCGGTCATATGGCTTGAAATGCTCTCAACTGAAATCTCAAACATCTACAGTATAGGTAAAAATTTCGAGGAAATATTTAATTTATCTTATAAAAAATCTGTAATCTTGGTGATACTTGTAACCATTCCCGTATCCCAGATAGGCTTTACAAAATTAATTTCTTTTCTATATCCTGCTTTCGGGATAGTCAGCTTGATATTTATATTCAATTGTATTATATTTTATATAAAAAATCGTAGTTGATAATTTGAAATTATTCGGGGTGTTTCTATATGTTAGATGAACTGAAAAGCTGTAAACTATGTCCAAGAAATTGTGGTATAAATAGATTGAAGGGAGAACTCGGTTTCTGCGAAGCAAATAATGGTATAAAGATAGCAAAAGTATCTCTGCATAAATGGGAAGAACCCTGCATATCGGGAAGCAGAGGTTCAGGCACAATATTTTTCTCAAATTGCAATTTAAAATGTGTTTTCTGTCAGAATCATACCATAAGCTCTGAAAACTTTGGGAGGGAAATTTCAACAGAAAGATTAAGCGATATATTTCTGGAACAGCAGAAAAGGGGTGCCCATAATATAAATTTAGTAAGTCCAATTCATTATATACCTCAAATAAAAAGTGCACTTTATATGGCAAAATCCAGGGGACTAAATCTACCTGTATTATTTAACACCAACAGTTATGCCAATCTTAAGTCAATAAAATCCTTAAATGGCTATATAGACGTATATCTTCCCGATCTTAAATATTTTGATGACAAATACGCAATAAAATACTCCAATGCACCAGATTATTTCAAATATGCATCCAGAAATATTGCTGAAATGATACAGCAGGTGGGAAAAGCAACTTTCAACAAGGACGGTATTATCACTCATGGTGTCATAATACGCCACTTGATGCTTCCGAGGCTTTTATTCGATTCTAAAAAAATAATGGATTATATAAGCAGTAATTTTTCAGATTCAGTTTATATAAGTCTCATGAATCAATATACTCCAATGTATAAAGCCCATAAATTTCCTGAACTGACCAAGCCTTTAAATCCAAAACATTACAGTTCCATGATAGATTATTGTGTCTCAATAGGACTCAACCATGGATTCATCCAGGAATCAGGCACTTCCTCTGAAGCTTTTGTACCTGATTTTAATCTGGATGGTGTGTAAAATAAGAGTAGAACTTTCTCTACTCTTACTGACATACTTATTATTAAATTTTATACTTCTCCAGATCATTTTTAAATATTTTAGTTATTTTCCTAAACTCACCGATCCCATTTACAAGCTTTTTAATCTGGTTTGTATAATTGGCTACATTTGCACTTACTTCTTCAGAAGAAGCTGAATTTTCTTCTGCAATAGCCGCCAGAGATTCTACATTATTATAAATACCGGAAATGGATTCTGCTTCATTATTGAGTTTGTTTATTGTTTCTATCATGGATGATGCTACAGTACCGATTGATGTAGTTGCCTCATAACTTATATTTCTAACTTCTTCTAGATTTTTAGTTTCACCCTTAAGTACATTGAATTGTACTTCTATTTTATCTACAAGTTCCTTTATTTCCTCAACAAATTTTTCAAGGTTGGAATTTATCTCCTCTACCGAACTTTGAGACTGTTCTGCTAATTTTCTTACCTCTTCTGCAACTACAGCGAAACCTCTGCCATGTTCTCCTGCACGAGCTGCTTCTATAGAAGCATTTAAAGCCAGCAGATTTGTCTGTTCCGAAATACTTGATACTATAGAAACTATATCTGTAATATCCGCTGCTTTTGACTGGAGATTGACTCCCTTATCTTTAACTTCCTGAAATTGCTGAAGTGTATTGACTATATTTTTGCTTGTACTATTTATATTTTCATAGCTGTTGTTTATTTTATCTATTGCTCCCTCAAGTTCCTTTTTATTGCTATTTTCGTTATCAACTATGTTTTTAAGATCAGTTATGTTTTCATTTAATACTGACGCTACATTTTCAGTATTTTCCGCCTGACTTACAGCACAATCTGCTACTTGTTCCACTACACCTGATATGTCACTTGAAGTATTACTCATCGAAGTACTTATCTTATCTATATTCTTTACAAATGTACCCATTTCATCAGTAATACCATTAAATCCTACAAAATCTGCTCTTACTGATTTCTTGTGAAGGTTCAATAGCTTGTATATATCTTCAAAAAAATCACCGGTTTCAATATCGCTATCTTCTAAATAACTATTTTCATTTATTTTTGAAATACTATCCATTATAATGGATTTTGGTCTTACAATCAAAGATGCCGATATGTAAGAAGCAATAAAAGCTATAATTGAAATTATTATATTATTTACTATATTGTCCAAGCCCGAGAGCAGAGTAGATACTATAAAACAACAGACAAAATTGAAAGTTCCAATTTTTACACCTACATTTTTTATAAATCCAAGTGAGAGTAACTTATTAAATTTATATACTTTTTTATAGTATATATCTTTTTCAAATGCAAACTTTAATTTTACAGATGTATCTGTCTTTTCAATTTGTTCTATACCTAATTTTTCATTAAAAAATTTTGCGCTTCCTTCTATCATTCCCATAAGATAATCAAACATACCTCTTTGGGACTTATACTCAAATACAGCCTCTCTGCTTGATATTGGAGCTATGCTTACAATAGGTGGCTTTGCACCGGGGAGCTTTTTTGTCATAACTACATGTACATCAAACATTGATTTAAAAAATGAATAAAGATTTTCATGTTTAAAAAATGCTGGATAATCACTATGAAATGAATTTATATTGTCAAGTCCTATTTTTTTCCACAATACATTTATTGATTCACCAGCCGCCCCTGATATATTGGCAATTAGGTCTTTCACTTTCTGGTCATCTATATCTTCAACCGGTAAAAATATTTTTGAAGATTCCCATCCGACTGAATTCATAGCTTTATCTACAATTTCGTCCCCATACAATTTTCTGCATGTCTTCATCCATGTAGAAACAACAGTTCCTTTCATAACATCACACTCCTTCATACATAATTATCGGACATATTTTCAATTACAACAGCAGGGTAACCTTATCCAACTTTAAAATTATTTTTAAGTTTTTTATTTCAGCAGTTTCAGTTCTTAAGCTGCCTTTGTTACTTACAAGCAGTACCTTGCTATTATCCAGCTTCTTGACCTGTCTTATAGCTCTTGTATTTTTGTATTCCAGAAGAAATATTCCATTGTTGTCAATTTGCTGGGTCATATGACCCAGAGCTATGTCACCCTTCTGTATCCTGAATCCAATCATGTCGTCATCCTCTATATTTAAATATACTACTTTATCCTTAGGTTGACCTTCTATTTTATTACCAATTACAGGCAATTTTTTAAAACCTGCCGGCTTATTTAAATCGTAGTTATATACAGGTACATTTTTAAGCACATCTGAAAATGCATCACTCCAAATTTCATTTACTTTTTTCTTTTCATCCAGAACTGAATATTTGATTTTATTATCCTCTTTTTTATAAACCTGTTCTTCAAAGGACATTGTTAAATCATTCATTTCCTTGCCCAAAATTTTAGACAATCTATCGATTATGCTTTGATTAGCTATTTTTCTTCCTATTTCCACATCATTTATAAAGCTTTCTGAAACGCCCAATTTTTTTGCAAGCTGCTTTTGACTCAAATTTTTCGCCTGTCGTGCAGCTTTTACTTTATCTCCTATTCTGCTCATTCTAATCATCCTTTTCCAAATACATTATTTTCTATTTTTCTGTTGTTTCTTAAACCATTCCCTCTCTTGAATAAGATGATCAATTAAATAATCAAATGTCCAATTGGCAGATGTCTCTGTAACCACTGCAAATATAGGAATTCTGTCAAATTTATCTTTAATAGAGTTCATTAAAGAACTTATCTCTCCCTCATCCAGTCCATTAAATAAAATTACTTTCTCATCTGATGAATCATTTGAACTATAACTGCCGCTTTTTTTATCTATTATACTTTTTATCTTCATATTAACCATGGATTTTCGAATAACTATATGATTAAATAAACAACTATTAACTTTCACAGAATCTATAAATTTATTTTCTTCATCATCCAGTCCGTAAGTTACTATACATCTGTCAACTTTCTGACACACATCCAACATCTCCTCCATCATGTATTCAAAAGTTTGTAACTTAACTCTATTATCTCGTGAGTATTCAACGAATTGAACATTTCAACCCTTCCAGCCCTATGTGCGGAAGACATCATATTATGTTTTAGAAGCTGTCTTTTAAGCTGATTCACAGTGCCAATACTTCCATCTATTATTACAACATCTTTATTCATTTCATTCAGTATTTTATTTAATGCTTCTTTTATAAAAGGATAATGAGTGCATCCCAAAACTACGGCAGCTATTTTATCATCTTTGAGTGGTAAAAATTTTTCCTTTAAATACATTTCCACCCTTTCTCCTCTTATAATACCACTTTCTATAAGCTCAACCAATCCAGGACAAGGCATGGACTCTACATTGTTATTAAGATCATATTTTTTCATTAAATTATCAAACTTATTTTCAGCAAGGGTCACAGGTGTTGCCATTATTACGACCTTTCCGTCCCTTCCATATTGAACTGCCGGTTTAAGTGCCGGTTCTATACCAATTACAGGCATTGAGCCGCCATATTTTCTTCTTAAATCTTCTATTGATACACTAGTAGCTGTATTACATGCAATCACCAATGCTTTTATATTTTTCTCAAGTAAAAATTTTACAGCATCAAAAGTCAGTTTCTCAACTTCACTGGAAGTCCTTATTCCGTATGGCGCTCTAAGTGAATCCCCAAAATAGACAAAATTTTCTTTTGGAAGTATCCTCACTGCCTGTTTCAGTACACTTATGCCCCCAACCCCGGAGTCAAAAAATCCTATCGGTCTATCCTTAAAGTCCATTCTATCACCTCGTTAAACTATAGCACAAAACCTTATTATTATTATATAATATGAAAATAAACTATACAAACTTAAATTTAATTTTATTGACATCTATGGACATAAATTATAAAATCAGAATTATAAATATTGGATAATTACTATTTTTTTATTATATTTTACAAGGGGGCAACAAAATGTCAAAAGATTTAGTTTACACAATACCTGACAACAAACATTCCAAAAAAGATCTGAAGGAAATTTTAACTTCCCATCCCGAAATAAAATTTGTATCGGCTGTAGGTGTCGATCTCTCTGGCAACAATACAGACGAAAAAATTCCCATCAAAATATTTCTGGATGATATAGAAGGTTTTCTCAAAGGATCAGTTCAGACAGACGGTTCATCAATAGTACTTCCGGGAATAGCAACACTGGATGACGCCAAGGTTGATATGTTTCCTGATACTGACGTAAACTGGTATGTTGATTACAACAAGGATAACATAGACCCCGGAACCGGAAAACCTGTAGGCACACTCAGAATACCTTGCTTTCTGTATCACAGCAGTGCAGCAGTGGATTCCAGGTATGTATTGAAACATTCCATAGAGTACCTCAAATCAAATCTTCTTGATCTGTTCAAGCAGTACCCCGGATCACTATCTTCCTTTGGAATAAAATATGATGACATAGAAGATGTAGTAGGCACATGCGCAACAGAACTTGAATTCTGGGTCAACACCCCGAACAACAAGACCGAGGTGGAGGCACTTTCAACTTCACAGGTACTCAAGGAGCAGTACTGGGCAAGAACAAAAGGTGCGGTAAAGACAGCACTGGAGCAGTCACTGCTTGTAATGGACCTGTACGGGCTTGAGCCTGAGATGGGACACAAGGAAGTTGGAGGCATACAGGCAAAGGTAGATGAAAATGGAGACTATCAGATAATGGAGCAGCTTGAAATTGACTGGAAGTATTCTACTGCAGTACAGGCAATCGACAATGAGGCCTTCATAAAGAACATAATAGAAGAGACTTTCAAGGAAAACGGACTTAATGTAACCTTCAAGGCCAAACCTGTAGAGGGTATAGCAGGCAACGGAGAACATACACATATTGGAATTGCATTGAAGCTTAAAGAGGGAAAGAGAATAAACCTGTTCTCCTCAAAGAAAAGCTTTCTCAGCATATTCGGATATGCTTCCATAATGGGAATACTCAAGAACTATGAAGTCCTCAACCCATTCGTTTCATCTACAACAGATGCCCTCAGAAGATTGAAACCGGGCTTTGAGGCTCCAGTCTGCATAGTAACTTCAATAGGACGTTCTGTAGAAGTCCCTTCAAGGAACAGGTCGGTACTTCTCGGAGTAGTAAGGGAACTTCAGAGCCCTCTTGCAACAAGATTTGAACTCAGGGCGCCAAATCCCGGAACAAACACTTATCTTGCCGTAGGTGCAATTTATGTTGCCATGGTTGATGGTATAGCATATGCAGTAAAGAACGGCAAAACAGAAGATGATCTTCTTGCCGAGCTGTCAAAGAAATACGGTGATGATGCAGACTACCTTGAAAAAGACAGGGCTTACAGAAGTGAAATCGACGTATTCGAATCCTATACGGACGAGGAAAGGGAAAAACTTTACGGCAAGGCACCGGCTACAGTATATGACAACCTGTCTGCATTTGAAAAATATCCTGAGAAGACTGCAGTACTTACAGGCAGCGGTATATTGAAGGATAAATATATAGAAAGCTTCAAGGAAGCATTCCTGGAGAAGTGGATAGTTGAACTGAACCACAGAATCATAAACCAGTACACTGAGGAAATAAGAGGCTTCAAGCTGCTTCACTGCAGTGGAAAGGCACTTGACATCGATGTGGCAACATGGATGAAAATAGATGCTTTAAGACATGATCTCATCAAGGATTCCTATACAAAGAAGAGCCTGTTTACAAAAATAAAGGAAGCTACTGAAAAAGAAGATTATGCAGAAGTGTCAAAGCTGCAGATTGAAATAGAAAATAATATAGCTGAACTTAGAGCACTGTATTCCGATTACAAGAAAAATTTACTTGATATATAGAATCTAAGGATTTAAAAAACTCCTGAAAAGATGAATTGACTTTCAGGAGTTTTTCAATTAATAATCTTTAAGTTGAAAATTTTTTACAACCATTTCTTTTTTATTGTTTATAGGTTTCCAGAGTGCTATCCTGTCAATAGTTGCCATTCTATGTATATTCTCTCTTTTAGCCGTTTCACAGGCTGCAGAATATTCCTTACTACTCCATTCCCTTATTGCATAGTTGGTATTTGCAAGTGAGACATGAAGATCCCATTTTTCTATATTCTCCACAACGTTAAATTTATGCATTATAAGAAGATCATTCAGCTGTCTGGCAAGTCTCATTATATATCCTTTTTTTTCTATTTTCAAATTAACGGACTTATACGGTGGTTCAAAACATATTGCACCATTGATCTCTACTTTAAAGTTTTTATACGGATTTAGTAATTTCGAAACTATTTTGTCCAACTTATCTACATCTGGATTGTCTATTACCGAAAGAGTTATATGTAAAACAGGCATATGTTTGTATAGTCTATATTTTCTACACATATTTCTTTGGATACGTTCAATATAAGAATAGGAATTTCTATCAAATAATGCTACTAAATAATATTTCATTGCTCAATCCTCCAATTCATATAACTTATCCCTCTATTAATTATATCATATAATTTTCACGCTTAGTATTTTAACTTGTTTGTAAAAACCTCCAGTATAATTTTTTTCTTCATACACATAATATATTTGATAAATAATCATGAAAGGGGTGAATTCTGCCGGAATGCAATTGTATAAATTAAAATAATTGCGAAAACAGCAGAGACAAATTATGAACAATAAGAAAAATCAAAGTATAGGATGTATAGTAAATGAGTGTAGATTCCACTCAGGTAATGAAAATTATTGTACACTGGATAAGATACAGGTAACCAAACATGAATCTGTAGCAAAGGATGTACAATGTACTGACTGTGGAAGTTTTGCAAAACAACAATAGCTTTATCCTTCCATAAAAGCCAGAAACCCAGTTCTGTCAATAGAACTGGGTTTCTGGCTTTTATTTAACAATTTTATGTTAAAAAGTTATTGATTTATGATATAATAAATTTTGTGTAATATGAATTAATTTTGATATTTTCTAAAGTTTATATAAATATAAATTGATAAGGATGGTACATAGATGAATAAATTAGTAATTAACGGAGGGAACTCTCTGTTTGGTTCTATAGAAATAAATGGTGCAAAAAATGCTGCTGTTGCAATCCTACCTGCAGCAATAATGGCTAGTAAAAATAAATGCATAATAGATAATATTCCTGATATAGAAGATGTCCATTGTATTGAAAGAATACTCAAAAGCCTTGGTTGTGACATTAAAACCAACAAAAATTCTGCAGTAATTGACAGTACTAATATAGACAGCTTAAGTGCCAGTACAAATGATGTCAGAAAAATGAGGGCATCTTATTATCTAATAGGAGCACTTCTTGGAAGATTTAAAAAGGCAAAAGTTGAGTTACCCGGTGGTTGTCCTATAGGGGTTAGACCTATAGACCAGCATATAAAGGGTTTCGAAGCGCTAGGTGCAGAAGTAAAAATTGTCCATGGATGTGTTGTAGTTCAAGCAAAGGAACTAGTAGGAACAAATATATTTTTCGATGTTGTAAGTGTAGGTGCAACTATAAACGTAATGCTGGCTGCAACATTGGCTAAAGGAGTAACCACTCTTGAAAATGTAGCAAAAGAACCTCATGTAGTAGATGTAGCAAACTTTCTAAACAGTATGGGTGCAAATATAAAAGGGGCAGGCACAGATGTCATAAGAATTGTGGGTGTAGACAGCTTGAGCGGCTGCTCCTACAGCGTAATACCAGATCAGATAGAAGCGGGTACATACATGATTGCATCAGCTGCCTGCGGCGGCAAAGTTACTATTAAAAATATCATACCCAAACATCTTGAATCCATATCTGCAAAGTTGATAGAGATGGGTGTGGAAATAGAAGAAGATGGTGACTGTATTACTGTAAAATCCGAGGGACGCCTGAAGGGAATCAACATAAAAACCCAGCCTTATCCCGGTTTTCCTACGGATGTCCAGCAGCCCATGAGTGCTCTTTTGAGCATAGCAGAAGGCAGGAGCATAATAAATGAAAGCATATGGGAAAGCAGATTCAAACATGTAGATGAATTAAAAAAAATGGGTGCTAATATAAAAGTTGAAGGCAGAACTGCTATAATTGACGGAATAGATAAGTTAACAGGAGCAGTGGTAAAAGCCACAGATTTAAGAGCCGGTGCGGCAATGGTTATAGCAGGTCTTATAGCTGAGGGCACTACGGAAGTTCTCAGCATTGAACACATATATAGAGGTTATCCAAATATAGAAAATAAATTTAAGGATCTTGGAGCTGACATAATCAAAGTATCCGAATAGATCCTCTGAATTTTAATTTAAAGGAGATTTATCATGATTTTCTGCCCTTTATTTAGCGGAAGCAGCGGGAACAGTACATTTATAGCTTCTGACAACACAAAAATTTTAGTAGATGCAGGCCTTGCCGGTAAAAATATAGAAAATGCTCTACTGAGTATTGGTCAAAAGCCAAAGGATATAGATGCCATTTTAGTTACCCATGAACATACTGACCATATCAAAGGTGTTGGTGTACTATCCAGGAGATATGATATACCCATATACACCAATGAATCTACATGGAATGCTATGTCTAAATCCATAGGTAAAATCAAGGAACATAATATAAAAGTAATTTCCAATGATTATATTGAAATCAATGACATGGCTGTAACTAGTTATAGAATATCTCATGATGCAGCAGACCCCAGGGGATATAAAATCTTCAGCAAAGATAAATGTGCCTGCATAGCAACCGATCTGGGATTTTTCTCGGAAGAAATAAAGAAAATTTTAAGTCAGGCAGACATAATACTACTGGAAAGTAATCATGACGTTGAGATGTTAAAATTTGGTCCTTACCCGTATGCCTTAAAAAGGAGAATACTTAGTAAAATTGGTCATTTGTCAAACGATGATTGTGGAAAAGCTATATTGGATATTTCGACCAATAAATTCAAAAAAATAATCTTAGGACATTTGAGCAAAATAAACAACTATCCAAAATTAGCCTACAAAACTGTATTGAATGTCTTAGCCAAAGAAGGAATAGAGCTTGATAAGGATTTAAGTGTATCAATGGCAAGTCGTAATATGCCAAGTAACTATACACAATTTTAATAGAAAAGGTGATAAAGTCATGAAAAAAATTTTTAGTATTCTGCTGTGCTCCACAGTCATGTTTCTTAATTTATCACTGACTTCATGTGAAAAAAAAGATAATCTGAGTATAAATAATAGTGAGAAGGAAAAAGAAATAGCATTCCCCCAGGAAAAAAACAATTTAATAGAATTAAATATATATTTTGATTCTACTAAAAAGGATGGTGCGCTGGAATTATCAAAGGAGCAGAGAATAATAAAGAAAGATGAACTTCTTGCCGAAACTATAATAAATGAACTTATAAAAGGTCCTTCTGTAAAAAGTAATCTATCTCCTGTATTTGATAAAAGTGCAAGACTTATCAGTGTATCTATAAAGGACAAAATAGCCTATGTAAATTTAAGCAAAGATACAAATCAAAAAATGAATGCCAGGAAAGAAGAGGCCTGCATCAAAAGCATTGTTTTATCTCTAACCCAACTATCCTCTGTTGACAAAGTAAAGATATTTATAGATAATAAGGATACTAATTTGTTTGGAAACAATTTTGATTTATCCAAACCTATTGGAAAGGAGGATCTTAAAAATATCAAAGCAGACTAAATACAGTTGTAATGACCATATAGACATCGCTATTGACGACTTTTTAGTGGAAAATGAAACCTTTCCATATATGTTTTATGTAGATAATCAATGCAGTAAACCAAAGTGCAGCTATTGCTCCAAGGATGCAGTCTATATTTTAAAACTAAAGCCATAATATTGCAAACCACTGCAATATTTATTATAATAATTCAGGTAATAGATAAATTTAATATTCTTAATATTAAACTAAAAATGAAGGAGGTACTGTTTTTTTAACAGGACATAATATGAGTTTATATAAAGATTGGACAGATACAGTTGTAAAGCTAGTTAAAACAAAAGGTGAGGCTGAATTTTGGAAAGAATACGGTTCCATCGAGAAGAATATATACACTAAGATATTAACAGATCATAGAACTTCTTTAAATGGAAACATAAAAAATTTATCACAAGAATTTAATATTTCTCCAGTAGTTTTCATAGGTTTTTTGGATGGAATAAATGATAGTCTTGAAATTTCTATTGAGCTTGAAAAATTGGATCGGGATTCAAATATTGATGTGAAAATCAATTTTGAAAAGCTGTATTTCAATATGCTGGATGCCAAAGCGGATTATCTCTATAAACTGCCACAGTGGGAATCGATTTTTTCAAAGGAAAAGAGGAAAAGCATACATAAAAGCTGGGTTTCTTCCAAAACAATAATAAATAAAAACAAAATTGGTAGAAATGATCCTTGTCCCTGTGGGAGCGGTAAAAAATATAAAAACTGCTGTGGAAAAACAACTTAGTATAAATACTCAATAAAAAGAGACCTTATATAAAAACAGCTATAAGGTCTCTTTAAAGTTACCTTAAAATTCAGCAGAACCTGTAGTTCTAGGGAATGGGATTACATCCCTTATATTAGACATACCCGTAATATACATTAATATTCTTTCAAAACCAAGCCCAAATCCAGAATGTTTCGTTTCTCCATATTTCCTCAATTCCAGATACCACCAATAGTCTTCCTTGCTAAGCCCCAGTTCTTCTATTCTCTTTTCGAGAACATCATATCTTTCTTCTCTCTGGCTTCCTCCTACTATTTCTCCTACTCCTGGCACAAGTAAATCAGCTGCAGCAACAGTTTTGCCATCATCATTTGCTCTCATATAAAATGCTTTTATATCTTTTGGATAATCAGTTACAAATATAGGCTTCCCGTAGATTTTTTCTGTCAAGAATCTCTCATGTTCCGTCTGCAGGTCAATTCCCCATTCTACCGGATATTCAAATTTTTGCCCGCTTTTTCTAAGTATATCTACTGCTTCAGTATAGGTTATTCTTCCAAAACTTGAATTTACCACATTGTTTAATCTTTCAAACAGCCCCTTATGTATAAATGAATTAAAGAATTCCATCTCTTCAGGCGCATTTTCCAGAACATATTTTATTATGTATTTGACCAGTTCCTCTGCAACATCCATATAATCATTCAGATCGGCAAATGCCATTTCTGGTTCTATCATCCAGAACTCTGCAGCATGCCTTGCAGTATTTGACTCCTCTGCCCTGAAAGTAGGTCCAAAAGTATATACATTTCTAAACGCAAGTGCCATAGTCTCTGCAGATAATTGACCACTTACTGTCAAATTGGTTTCTTTACCAAAAAAGTCCTTTGAATAATCTATGCTTCCATCTTCATTCTTAGGAACATTATTCAAGTCAAAAGTTGTTACTTTAAACATCTCTCCTGCGCCTTCACAATCGCTTCCCGTTATCAGGGGAGTCTGGGCATATACAAAATTTCTATCCTGAAAAAACTTATGTACAGCATAAGCCGCCAGAGAACGAACTCTGAATACTGCGGAAAATGTATTGCTCCTTGCCCTCAAATGGGCAATAGTTCTCAAGTACTCCAAAGTGTGTCTTTTCTTCTGAAGAGGATAATCCAATGACGATTTGCCTTCTATATTTATTTTACTTGCTCTAATCTCAAAAGGCTGCCTTGCATTAGGTGTAACTACCAGCTTACCTTCTACTGACAGTGAAGAACTTATGGGCAATTTTGATATCTCTTTAAAATTGTCAAGACCAGCATCAAAAACTACCTGGATATTCTTAAAAAATGTTCCATCATTTATCTCTATAAATCCAAATGATTTTGAGTCTCTTATCGTTCTAATCCATCCTGAAATTTTTATGTCTTTGTCTGCAAACTTTTCAATATCTTTATAAATAGACCTAACTAACGTTATTTCCATGAATAAACCCCTCCGTAATGTTTTTTCGTAAAAAAGCCCTTCTATCCATAATGGGACAAAAGAGCTGCAATTCATAGGACTATACTTTAAAATTATAATATTTATATAATTTTATGTCAATAATTATCTAACTTATTGAATGGCTTTATCTGCCATTTTTTAATTCCTGACCTGGACTTCATCTATAAAAGTATAATAATTAGGTTCGGGTATCACGGTAAATCTAACATATCTTGCATCCACTGATTTATCCAATATAATGTAGAGTGGATACTTGGATCCCTTTCTATCTGAAAATGGAACAGATGGTATTCTGAAGAGTCCTGCTGGAGTAAAATCAATTCCATTCTGTGATACTGCAACAGACACCGCTTTAGGCAGCATTGCCCATGCTCTCGGATTCCTATAGCAATCTATCATAAACTGCCGAGTCTTTTTTACATTTTTCAAATCTATTTCCACATTAAAAGGATCATTGTACCATGCTGAAAATGATTTGTCCTTTATTACATTATGAAGTGCGTACCTGCCATCTGTAAGTTTAACTCCATTATCGTCATAGTTAAAGTCAGGTCTTGGACTTAAATTATATTTACATCCTACTGACAACACTTCAGGTAAAGTTTTTATTTCATCTACATTAACAGTTACCGCTTCAGAGGCTTCAGACATATTTCCTGAAAAATCAACCGCCTTTACCTCATATGTATATGATTTAGTATTGGTTTTTAATATGGGCCTATCTATTACACTTAAATAGAACTCCTTTTTCTTCCCTCCATATTTCCTCTGGACCATGGGATTATATATAAGGATTCCATCTCTATATACTTTATATCCGCATATATTCTTGTCATTTTTGGGCTTATCCCAGATCAATTTGAATTCATCTTTATTTATAGTTTGTACTCTTAGATTTTTAGGAGTATTTATCTTATTATGTGGAAGCTTTCCCTTCCTGACATACTCGGAATATGCTTGATTAAAACCTGGATCAATATTATTGGGGCTGTAATAATGACTGTAGGAAAAGCTTACTATCTTATCTACACATGGTTGTTCCATTTCCATCTGCTGAAGAAGCCTGTCCAAGGTAACGGTAGAATTGTTTACATAGTCAAATGTTTCTACATTAGCCCAGAGTTTCAATCCACTTTTGCTGTCCACCGCTTTCCTAAGTGAAGTAAACCACTGATTTACCTCACTTATATCAAGTCCACCAGCTCCAACTGAATCCTGAGGACATAGTATATCACCCTCTTTTAAATTGGTAATTGAAAAAAAGTATTTCCAGTTATCTGCATATTTATCCGGTGTACCAAATGCAGAATTCATAAAAGGTGATAACAAAAATGGCAGCCTTTCCTTTTTTGCTTCAAGGTAGTTTAAAGTTATATTCATTGCATTGGCAAGAATGGCAAACTTTTCATCAGTATCAAATTTGACATTGTCTATTTCATATGGGAAATACCATCCATAAAAAGAATTTTTATATTTAGAATGGTATTTTCTATAGACCTCATCACAAATTAAATTTGTACGATTCATCTGGTTATCCAACCAGTTTGTATCATTGGCTGATTTATTCCACCATTCACTATTGAAATCAGTACTTAAAAATACTTTCATGCCCAACTTTTCCGCAGATTTCAAGCACAGTTCCACTTCATCTCTGCTGCCATAAACTTTTTCGGTACCTTGTATATTGCTGCTGTATGCCGTTTTTGTTACATTATTTGCCGTAAAAGTTATTCCCGATAATATGACATATTCCATTTTATTCTCTTTTAAGCACTTTAATTCACTCATCCATTTATCTTCATCCCAATTTTGGGTCAAATCAATCTGGATAAAAGAACCTGCCAGTATAGGGTAATTCTTGTTAGCTCTAAGTGGACTTCGAAAATATATAATCACACAAGTAAATAATATAACAGACACAAACAACATGATTATAATTTTTCTATTCTTCATATTACGCAATTCCCTTCTTTTAGCTGTTGTAAATTAACAAGGAGATACTTTAATATCTCCTCAATATACTTCCTGATTCTCTATTACGATGGGCATGTCCTCATCGCCCTTAAGCTCTCTTCCATTCTTTACAGATGTATTCTTATCCAAAATTACATGTTGGAGTTTTACACCTTTGCCTATATTGCAATTTTGAAGTACTATACAGTTCTCAAGTACTGCATTTTTAGATACAGTAACTCTTCTGGATATTATGCTGTTTTCAACTTTACCTTCTATAAAACATCCATTCCCGACTATAGAATTTTTTACATCGCTCCATTGGGAATATCTCGCTGGCACTTCATCGTTTGTCTTGGTGTATATGGGCCTTTCACTTGAAAACAATTCTTTCATTACATTATGCTTCAAAAGCTCCATGTTTGTTCTATAATATTCCTTAATAGAATTTATGCAGCTCAAATACCCATCAAATCTGAAACTTCCTACTTTCAAACTGTCAAGACAGTTATATATATGACATTTCACTTTTCTATAGCTTCCTATTGATATACACTCATTTACTATATCCATGAATATACTCTTGCTCATCATATACATTTCCATACATATATTGGCTTTGCTGTTTATACCTATATTTCTTCCTACACTTGCAACTCTACCACTACTGTCTATATTCAATGTTTCACAGTGGATGTAATTTGTATCTGCATTTTTCACCTCTTTATATATTATAGTAACATCATTCTTGGATTTCACATGAAATTTCATTGCTTCATCCAGGTCTACATTGCACACCATATAAGACGGTGAAATAATCACATATTCTTCTTTGCTCTTTTTAAAATATGACATATTCTTTGCAAAATTATATATATCGTCAAAATTCGGACTTCTATCGGTAAAGTTAAATACCCTCAGACCTTCTATCTTCCTGTTCAGATCCCATGGTCTTCCATTGCTTATATGATCTATAAGCGACCTGGACTCTATTTTTGTAAATATGCCTATATTCTCTATACCAGAGTTGGTCATATTTGACATTATAAAATCAATAATTCTATATCTTCCTCCAATCGGCACCGACGCTAAAGGTCTATTTCTTGTCAGTTCCCTTATATTACCCTCATTCTCATCCAAATTTATTATACCCATGAAATTTTCATACACAAATATCATCTCCCATCAATACATAACTTATCTTACGCTTTCATGAATTTACTAATATAGATCCTGCTTTCACGTCCACATTCGAACCCACTACAGTAATTTCATTCCCATTTCCTATTACACTGTCTCTTCTCACTATTACATTGCTTCCTATTATTGCCTTATTGATTATAACATTATCTCCTATTCGTGTATTGGGCATTACAACTGAATCTATTATCTCAGAATTTTTACCAATTACACTTCCTGAAAATATAATTGAATGAAGCACTTTACCATAGATTTCACAACCATCTACTGCTATTGATGATTTAATATTTGCATTGGGTCCTATATACTGGGCCGGTTCCATATGATTTACTGAATATATTCTCCATTTGGGATCTCTCAAGTTGAGCTCATTATCTTCTCTTAGAAGATCCATATTTGCTTCCCATAAACTTTTTACAGTACCAACATCCTTCCAGTATCCTTTAAATGGATATGCATATATATTCAAGCCTGAATCAAGCATGTTTGGTATAATATTTTTGCCAAAATCATTGCTGGAATTCTTGTTATTATGATCCGATCTCAAAAACTTCTTCAGCAGCTTCCAATTGAAAATATATACCCCCATAGAAGCATTGGTGCTTTTGGCAGCTTTAGGTTTTTCCTCAAATTCATATATGCTCATGTCATCTCTCGTACTCATTATTCCAAATCTATATGTCTCCTCTATAGGCACCTTAATTACTGCTATAGTTACATCTGCACCCTTTTCCTTATGAAAATTAAGCATATGTGAATAATCCATTTTATATATATGATCTCCCGAAAGTACAAGAACATATTCTGGATTGTAGTTATCTATAAATGACATATTTTGATATATGGCATCTGCAGTTCCTCTATACCAATTTCCTCCATTTTCCTCTTGATAAGGTGGGAGTATGTATACACCACCATCTCTCCTATCTAGATCCCAGGGGCTTCCTATGCCTATATGTGAATTTAATTCCAATGGCTTGTACTGTGTTAATACTCCTACGGTATAAATACCCGAATTAGAACAATTGCTTAAAGCGAAATCTATTATTCTGTATTTCCCGCCAAATGGTACAGCTGGTTTTGCCAGTCTCTTAGTCAGTATTCCCAATCTTGAACCTTGTCCACCAGCCAATATCATTGATACTACTTCCTTTTTTTTCATAACCCATCCCCCTTTTCTGTTAAAAGCCTTTAAATGATATTCTTATTTCTTAAATATCTTTACTCCATAAGGAAAAATTTTTATATACAATTCCTTTACTCTTACCTCAAATGTTTTATCTTCACTCCTATTTATTATTATGAAAGTTCTTTCATCCTTAAAAGCCCTTTCATAACACAATACATCCTCATTTATGTCATAAAATCTTATATCGCCTTTTTTCAATGAGTCCAATTTATTCCTCAAATCAGCAATACACCTATAAAACTTCAATATATATTTGTTTTCATTCTCCCATGGATAGGTTTTCCTGTTTTCAGGATCATCTCCACCCGAAACTCCTGCTTCATCTCCATAATATATTAAAGGGACACCTGGCATTGTCATTTGAATTGCTACTGCGATATTCAAGAGCTTGATACCATCTTTTCCATTTCTGCCTAATAAAGTGAGAATTCTCTCTGTATCATGGGTTCCTATGACGTTTAAATTGGAGTAAAATATTTCTCCGGGGTAGTTTTCATACAAGCTCAACATCTTTCTTTCAAAGGCTACCGCCCCTGTGTTCCCTGTCAGAAAATCTATCAAGGCGTCTCTGAATGGATAATTTATTACAGAATCGAGTTCACGTCCGAATACATATTTTCTTCTCTTTGAATAGCTTACCTTGTTGGATGCATCTTCCCATACTTCTCCTATAAGTACGGAATCTGGTGAAATATCCTTCATCCTGCTTTTTATCTTATGTATAAACTCATCAGGCAATTCATCCGCAACATCCAGCCGCCACCCAGAAGCTCCATTATCCATCCACTTTTTCAATACTGAATTCTCATTTGAAATAATGAAATCTACATAGGTGCTCTCCATCTCATTTACATTCGGCATATTACTTATTCCCCACCAGCAGTCATATTTGTTTGGATATTCATTAAACCTGTACCAGTTATAATAGAGAGAATCCTTTGACTGATATGCACCCAGGGAATCGTAATTACCGTATTTATTGAAATATATGCTGTCATCCCCAGTGTGACTAAAAACCCCGTCTAGAATAATTTTTATACCCAATTTTTCAGCTTCCCGGCATAACCTCTTAAATATACTTTCATCTCCATACATCTGATCTATTGTCTTATAATCTCCCGTATCATATTTATGGTTACTGTCAGATTCGAATATAGGATTTAAATATATGGAATTTGCTCCCAGGCTTTTTATATATCCAAGTTTCTCAATTACTCCCTGCAAATTTCCTCCAAAGAAATCCCACTTTAATATGCTGCCGTATGAATCTCTTATATAGTGAGGTTCATCATTCCAATCCTCATGGATAAAAATATCTTTTTTGGGACTCAGTACTTTTCCATCTTTATTCCCGTTTTTAAACCTGTCTACAAATACTTGATACACAATACCTTCTTTAAACCATTCGGGGACCTTGAATGGCTCATATACTGTTATCTGGTAGGGTTTGGGTTTATTATGATAAATCTGCCCTTCCCCTCCCAATCCATCATATTTATTACCGTAGTAAATATATCTTTCTTCCTCAAGCTGTACCTTGAAATAGTAATTTATAATTCCCTCATAATTTTTTGGCAAATTTATATAATAATAATATATATATTCATTGTCGGTACGTTTTAAAATATCCATTTTTACAGCTTTTTCACTGTAGTCAAAATATATTAAATCAAGATATACCTCCAAATGCCTGTCTGCTGATATGGATATATATACTGTTTCTCCTTTTTCTACTGCTCCAAAAGGCTTTCTATAATAAGTATCCTTGGAATCATGTTTTAATTCAAAATTCATCCTGCACCTCTTCTCAGATAATGAAATCCAGAAATTTCTACTGCAAATTTTTATACAAACACTTGGAGCCCCATATTCCCGTAGCATACTCTCTTATAGTTCTATCACTGGAAAATATACCTGAATGAGCTATATTTATAATGCACATCTTCTGCCACTTTGAACTATCCCTATATAATCTATCAACCCTTTCCTGGGCCTCCAGATAGGAATAGAAATCTTTTAATACGAAGAATTCATCATTATAGGTAAACAGATTTTCATATATGTCTCTAAATTCGTCTCTGGAATAAGTACCATCTATCAGAGAATTTACAATCCCTCTTATTCTGGAATCTCCATTTATAATTTCCTGTGAACTATAACCACCATTTTTATAATAGTTCAATACTTCTCTTTCCGTAAGTCCGAATATTACTATATTATCATCCCCAACTTCATCCTTTATCTCCACATTGGCTCCATCTAATGTTGCTATAGTAACAGCTCCATTCATCATAAATTTCATATTGCTGGTTCCGGATGCTTCCTTTGTAGTTGTAGATATCTGTTCACTCAAATCGGCGGCAGGTATTATAACTTCAGCAAGCGATACCCTGTAGTTCTCCATAAATACCACTTTTATTTTTTTATTGACCCTGTCATCGTTATTTATTCTATTCGCCACTACATTTATAAGTGTAATTATATCTTTTGCCAGATGATATGCGGGTGCTGATTTTCCTGCAAATATAAAAGTTCTCGGCACAATATCCAGATTTGGATTTTCTATAAGTCTGTTATATAAATCCATTATTCGAAGGCAGTTCAATGTCTGCCGTTTATAGGCGTGAATTCTTTTTATCTGTACATCAAATATGGAATTGACATCTATTCTTATACCCTGATTTTTATATATATAATCTGCCAGCTTTCTTTTATTGGCTAATTTTATTTCCGCAAGTTTCCCCTGAACATTCTTGTCTTCGGCAAACTTCGCAAACTTTTCCATCTCTGTAGGATGTGTTATAAAACTATCACCTATAGTTTCCTTTAAAAGATTTGTCAAACTTGGATTTGCATTCATGAGCCATCTTCTATGAGTTATACCATTTGTCTTATTATTAAACCTGTCTGGATAATGGTAGTAAAAGTCTGACATCTCCTGCTTTTTCAATATTTCAGTATGAAGTTTGGCTACTCCATTTACACTATGGCTTCCAACTATGGCAAGATGAGCCATCTTGACATAGCCTCCGTCTATTATGGTCATCCGCCTTATTTTATCCCATTGTCCCGGATATTTAGCTTTTAATTCTTCACAAAATCTCCTATCTATTTCCTGTACTATCATAAAAATTCTTGGAAGAAGCTTCTTAAACATGTCTACAGGCCATTTTTCCAATGCCTCTGCCATTATTGTATGATTTGTATAGGACATGATATTATGGGTCATTCTCCATGCATCATCCCATCCAACACCTTCTTCATCTACAAGTATTCTCATCAATTCGGGAATAGCAAGCGTAGGATGAGTATCATTTATGTGCACTGCTATTTTTTCATCCAGCTCCTTAATATCGCCACCTGAACTTTTGAAATGGTGTATAATACTCTGAAGTCCGGCGGATACGAAGAAATACTGTTGTTTTAATCTTAGAAGCTTTCCCTCGTAAAAACTATCATCAGGATATAGAATTTGCGAAATGGATTCTACAGAATCTTTATATTCCATAGCCTTTCTGAAATCCCCTCTGTTAAAAGATGAAAAGTCAAACTCATTGGACAGTGGTTCTGCACTCCAGAGCCTCAATGTATTCACTACATTGTTGTCATATCCCACTATAGGTATATCATAGGGTACAGCCAATACTGTTTCATAATTGACATGTCGAAATTTTAAATTCCCATCTATATATTCTATTTTTACATCTCCTCCGAATTTTACAACCCGGGATTTATCTGATTTCTTTATTTCCCATATATTCCCGTTTTTAAGCCAGTCATCTGGAACTTCCACCTGGGAATTATTTATTATTTTTTGATCGAAAAAACCATACTTGTATCTTATGCCGCATCCATGCCCAGGTATACTTAGAGTTGCCATTGAATCCAGGAAACATGCTGCAAGCCTTCCAAGCCCGCCATTTCCAAGTCCCTGGTCCTCTTCAAGCTCTTCCAATCTTTCCAGATCTATTCCCAATTCACTCAAAGCTTCTTTACATATAGTTCTTATACCTAGATTGAGAAGATTACTTCCAAGAAGCCTGCCAAGCAAAAATTCCATGGAAAAATAGTATACTTGTTTTTTACTTGTTTTCTTGTAACTATTGTTGGTTTCTATCCACATTTTTGTTACATAATCTCTTACAAGACCTCCAAGTGCTTCATATTTATTATAGTCCGTACCCTCTTCCAGCTCCTTACCATGAATCTCCATGAACTTTTCCTTATAATCTTTTTTGAAAGTTTCCTTGTCTATATTTAGCATAAAACTCCTCCTAACGATATCACTACATTTTGCTTAAATAACTATGTCAAACTTTCATACAGCGATTTATAAAGCTTTGCTGAATTATCCCAGCTATTATCACTTTCCATGGCATGTTTTACTATATTACTCCATATTTCCTTTTCACTAAAATAATCCAGAACATCATTTATAACATGAAAGAAATCATCTGCATTAAAATTTGTGAAACTGAATCCATTACCTTCGCCTGTATATTTATTATACGGCTGTATAGTGTCTTTAAGTCCTCCGGTCTCCCTTACTATTGGAATTGTCCCATATCTCAAAGCTATAAGCTGTCCTAGTCCACACGGCTCAAAAAGCGAGGGCATTAAAAATATATCAGATGAAGCATAAATCCTATGTGCCAGTATATCATCAAAATATATATTTGCAGATACGGTCCTTGGATACTTTGAACTCAGATATCTAAAATAATCCTCATACTGTTTATATCCTGTTCCCAGTACTACCAACTGAATATGTTTCGAGACGAGCCTTTCTCCTATATTTTGTATAATATCCATACCCTTTTGCGGTGTAAATCGTGAAATTATTGCAAACATAGGTATTTCCCTGTCCACATCTAAATTAAGATCCTTCTGTAATTTCAATTTATTTACCATCTTGTTTCTTAAATTTTCTTTACTGTAATTTCTAAATATCATGCTGTCATTTTCCGGATTATAGGCATTATAATCTATTCCATTTAATATCCCCCATAGATCACTGCCCCTGCTTCTAAGAAGCCCGTCAAGGTTTTCTCCATAATATGATGTCTGTATCTCCTTGGCATAAGAACAGCTTACCGTTGAAATTTTATCACTATAATTTATTCCACTTTTCATAAAACTTACAGCCCCGTTCAGTTCAACACTGCCATTTTCATAATAAATATTATCTAAATTGAAAAGTTCCCCTAAAATATTTTTATCAAAGTTACCCTGAAACAGAAGATTATGAATACTAAACAAAAATCTGATTCCCCTGTAGAACTCATCCTCTTTATATTCAATTTTGTATAATACTGGTATCATCCCCGTTTGCCAGTCATTGCAATGTATTATATCTGGCTTATAGTTAATTTCCCAAAGCATATTGAGAACCGCCCTGTCGAAAAATGCAAATCTCTCACCATCATCATAATATCCATAAAGGTCATCTCTATAAAAGTAGTATTCATTATCTATAAGATAGTAAATTACACCCTGATATTCATACTGGAATATCCCACAATATTTACTTCTCCATCCTACAGGAACATAGAAGTACTTTATAAAATTCAGCTTATTGATCAAATCCGACTTAATGTTCTTATACTTAGGTATTACTACTCTCGCATTTACCCCGATTTTTTTAAGATACCTGGGCAGCGTACCAACTACATCAGCAAGTCCTCCTGTTTTTATAAATGGCTCCGCTTCAGAAGCAACAAATAATACATTCATAAAATTTCCCTCCCCCAATTATTATTTATTCTAATTTAATCTTAGGCAACTTTGAATTTGGTTCAGTGTCTTCCTCCACATTCTCAAGTATCTTCGTAGGTTTTATTATAACAGCCGCCATAGGTGGTATTTTTATAGTAAGACTGTATTTTTGATTATGATATGCTTTACTTTTGGAATACAAAATGCCCTGAATTGTTTCTCCTGAACCTCCAAACTCTTTTTTATCTGTATTAAATACCTCTTTATATTCCCCTGGATACGGTACCCCTATATTGTAATCATAGTATACTTTTGGAGTGAAATTACAAAGTACTATAAGAGTGTCCTCCTTCTGTCTTGAATTTCTCATAAACACCAGTATACTTTGCCCGGCATTGTTTGCATCTATCCATGTAAAACCTTTTTCATCGTAATCAAGTTCCCAAAGAGCTTTTTCATCAATATAAAATTTATTAATACTCTTTGAAAAATTCAATATGTCATTATGCATTGGAAATTTGTCTATAAGTTCCCATTCCAATTCTTTAGAATTATCCCATTCAGAGAATTGTGCAAATTCCGTTCCCATGAATATAAGCTTTTTCCCCGGATGAGTATACATATAGGTAATAAATACTCTATACCCGGCAAATTTATTCCAATAGTCCCCCCACATTTTATCTATTAAAGATTTTTTCCCGTGAACGACTTCATCATGGGATATAGGGAGTATGAAGTTTTCGGAGTAATTATACATAATTGAAAAAGTAACTAATTTGTGGTTGCACCTCTTTTCTTCTGGTGACATTTTAATGTATTTCAACACATCATTCATCCATCCCATATTCCATTTGAAATTGAATCCAAGCCCTCCTGCATATACAGGTCTTGAAACAAGAGGCCACGCCGTAGATTCTTCTGCAATCATCAACAAATTGGGAAACTTTTTAAAAAGCATCTCATTCAGCTGCTGATAGAATTCCACAGCTTTAATATTTTTATTTCCCCCATTTTCATTTGGTGTCCATTCTCCCGGTCCCTTGTCATAATCAAGGTAAAGTGTATTTGCAACAGCATCCACTCTGAGCCCGTCTATATGAAATTCCTTAATCCAGAAAACAGCATTTGATATGAGAAAGCTCCTTACTTCAGGTTTGCCCAAATCAAAATTTCCAGCTCCCCATCCTTTATTTTCCGACTGCTTTTCGTCTAAATATTCATACGTAGGAGTGCCATCAAATTTATATAGGCCATGCTCATCTTTACAAAAGTGACCTGGTACCCAATCCAATATAACTCCTATACCATTATCGTGGAGCATATTCACAAAATATTTGAAATCCTGTATGCTCCCATATCTGCTTGTTACTGAATAGTATCCTGTAATCTGATATCCCCAGGAATCATCCAATGGATGCTCCATTATTGGCATTATTTCTACATAATTGTAGTTCATGATTTTTAAATATTTTACAAGCTGCTTTGCTATCTGTCTGTAATTTAAAAACTCGCCATCTTTTTCTTTTTTCCATGACCCAAGATGAATTTCATATATATTTATAGGCTTCTCATATACATTTAGTTTCTTCTGTCTGGCTATCCATTTATGATCTCCCCATTTAAATATCTTTTCATGCACTATTTGAGAAGCATTACCTGGCCGTCTTTCAGAATATCTTGCATAGGGGTCACTCTTTAAGACTATATTTCCTGATTTATCTACAATCTCATATTTATACAATGTTTCCTTTTTTATTCCCATTACAAATATACTCCAAAGGTTGGTTCCAAATACTTTTTTTAATTCAAATTGGCTTTCTGATTTCCAATTGTTGAAATCACCTAATACTCTGACTCTCCTCGCATTAGGTGCCCAGACAGTAAATCTTGCACCAAGCCTTCCTCTTTCCTTTGTAAAATGAGATCCCATAAGATTATAGGCCTTATAATTTTTACCTTTATAGAAGGATCTTATGTCTTTATCAACCACTCTATACACCACCTTCTTACAACTTTCTATATGTATAAATAATTCTACATTACTTTCGGTTTCACCTGCTAAAAATACATAAAATGTGCATCTCGGGAAAAATTATTTTCATAAAATTTTTGGACCCCATATTATTTTATTTTATATATTAAAGTATATTAGATATAATTGAAAATATAATTATAAGCTCAAATATTTAAAATAACTTGGAGGTAATAATGTATGCAAACAAGAATTGGTGTCGTTGGAATAGTAGTGAGAGATCTTGAGAATTCAAAGACCGTTAATCAGATACTTCATTCTTTTGCCCACATAATAGTTGGCAGAATGGGAATACCATATAGGGAGAAAAATATTTCAATAATATCTGTAATTGTAGATGGAACTTCAGATGACATAAGTGCAATGACAGGCAAACTTGGTAAAATTAGTGGGGTAACTGTAAAAACAGCCATAACTAAAAAATAATTATTATTATTGATTATCCTTTACAGACAAACTTTTTTAACTTTTTTAAAAGAAATTTATCTGTAAAGGATTGCACCTTATTTCAATATCTTTTGAATTTAGTTAAAATATAGATGTGGGTAATTAGCGGATTTAATCCGTAATAAAAATTATTTAATTATAAGTTATAGAAAGGGCGGCTCTATAAATGAATCTTATAAATTTATTTGAATTACAAGAAAATTTAGATGAAGTAATTAGAAAAGAGCATGGTCTTGAAGGGGAATCCCTTCTTTCACAAAAAACACTGGCACTTCAAGTTGAAATAGGCGAACTGGCTAATGCAACACGATGTTTTAAATTCTGGAGTAATAATAAAATTTTAAATGATAAGATAATTTTAGAACAACTCGCTAATTCACTGTATTTCATGCTATCTTTAGGTCTGGAGAAAAAATTCAATGACATAGTTGATATAAAGCTTAAAGAAAGTCGATGCAATATAACCTCACAATTCTTAAATCTCTATGTAGATATAAATGATTTTCTAGTCTGTTCTTCAAAGGATCATTACATAACTCTATTTGAAGATTTTCTGAGCCTTGGTTCAAGTCTTGGATTTACCCCTAATGAAATAAAAAAGTGCTATAACAAAATTTATATGAATACACACTATATAAGCGAGAAGCAATACTCATAGTTGGTTTTTTTATACCCCTAAAATTACGGTTTTAGGGGTACTTAGATTTTACTTATAATATACACTTATTCCGGTTAAACTACTTTATATTCAATAAGGAAGAAGGTGTTATACATGTTAGGTATTTTATCCTCCATAATATCTGGAATGACAATGAGTATTCAAGGTGTATTCAATACTAGACTGGGAGAAAAAATAGGACTTGCGGAAACAAATGCAATAGTTCAGGGTACTGCATTTTTAATAACTTTAATAGTAGCATTCTGCCTTGGGAAAGGCGATGTACACAACATCAAAATATGCAAGAAAATATACCTGTTAGGTGGTGTGCTTGGGGTAATAATAACCTATACTGTAATGTACGGCATAAAATCACTTGGTCCCACTCATTCTATAGCTTTAATACTTGTTTCCCAGCTTATAATGGCTTTTTTAATAGATCTATTCGGACTATTTGATTCCAAAAATATAAAATTCAACTTACATGAATTAGTAGGCATATTCATGTTGATTGCAGGAATGGTCATATTAAAATGGAAGGGTTGATATAAATAATTTTCTACATATAGATATCACATTTGCATATTAAATATATAATATATAATGAGATAAATTTTTAGGAGAATAAAATGTTTTCCATAAAAAGCAAGCTGGAACCGAGTTTAAAATTAGCTTTAAATAAAAAATACTATAAAAACTACAGAATAATAATACAGTGCAATTCCATAATGGAAAAGATCGAAAAAAAGATAAAAAGATCAGGGTGCAGTGTTATCCGTTCCATTCCCTATGTAAATTGCATATGTGCTATAGTATCCACTCACATTTTGGACAGATTAATAGAATTTCCTGAAGTAAAATATATAACCTGGGATATCAAGGCAACTTTATGTGGCAAAAATGTATTTTCTGCAAATAGAGTGGGTTTCTCCGATAAATATAAACTTACAGGTAAAAATATCTGCATAGCACTTATAGATTCGGGTACCTATCCTCATCCTGATCTAATATCCGGGAAAAACAGGATAAAAAAATTCCTTGATTTAATAAACAACTTAAAATATCCTTATGATGATAACGGACATGGTACTTTCATGAGCGGAATAATATCAGGAAATGGGAAATTATCCAATGGAACATACTGCGGAATAGCAGAAAACAGTTCTATATATTCCATAAAGGCTTTCAATTCAATTGGATATGGATATATAGGAGATATATTATTCGGCATACAATGTGCAATTGAAGATTCAGAAGATCTAAATCTAAAAATAATCTGTCTTCCTTTTGAAATAAATTCAAGAGATCAATTTACTCTGTCACTATTTCAAAAACTATTCGATATAGCTGTAAAAAATAACATAGCTGTGATTACAGCCTCTGGAAATAGCGGAAGTTTTGAGGGCAGTATTCAAGGCATTTCAACTTTGAATAATTGCATAACTGTTGGTGGAATAGATACAACTTCCCATAATATAGAGCTATATGAATATTCATCCTGCGGTCCATTTTGCAAAATCCAGAAACCGGATTTGGTTGCCGCCTGTGTAGATATATGCTCCATAAATTCAAATACAGCTTATATATCTGAAAAAGGTGGAAAAAAATTATATCCTTCTGCTTTAAATGAACCATATACCTGTTATACCGGTACATCCTGTGCAGCTGCCTACATAAGTGGTATATGTTCATTATTGTACGAAAATAACCCTGATCTGAACTTCAACGATCTTGTTTCACTACTCAGGATATCCTGTAAATTTTTAAATCTCCCAAAATGGTGTCAGGGTTCTGGTATGATTGATTTTGAGAAATTTGCATTGTAAATAACAAATAATTCTAGAGTTATTTAAATTTTCTATAAAGTGTGTTATTATAATATTAGATAACAAATAATCTATATTAATAGATTATTATTTTTTACAAAAGATTATAAAGGGAGGATTTTTTATGTTAAGTAATAGACTCGTAGATGCTATAAATGACCAGATAAATTTCGAGATGTATTCAGCAAACATATATTTTGCTATGCAGGCATATTGTGATTCATTGGATCTGGATGGATTCTCCAACTTCTTTAAAGTCCAAATACAGGAAGAAAACTTTCACACAACAAAATTCTATAATTTTTTGAATCAAACCGATGCAAGAATAAATATTGGGGCCATAGATGCACCGAGCAACAACTATGAATCACTTTTAGATGCTTTTAAAAAAGCACTGGAACATGAAAAGAAAGTTACCAAAAGAATCTATAATCTGATGAACATAGCAACCGAGGAAAAAGAACACGCTACAATGAGTTTGCTTAAATGGTTCATAGACGAACAGGTTGAAGAGGAAGATACTTTTACAAAATTGATTAAAAAACTACAGAGAATAGGTGACAATTCAGCTGCCCTTTATATGCTGGATACAGAACTTCAGTCAAGAACCTTCGTACCTCCAGCTCCCACAGCTTTAAATTAGATGCTTTAACAGCAGCTATGGATAACACTATCTATAGCTGCTGTTTATATTTTCCCATACTTCTAAACTTATCATATCTCTGGTTCAACAACTCTTCCCGAGAGTATTTCTTTAATATTCCTATAGTTTCTATAAGTTCACTTTTTATAACATCCGCCATTTTATCTACGTTCTTATGAGCCCCACCCTGGGGTTCCTTTAAAACCTTATCTATTATTCCATATTTATTCAAATCTCCTGCAGTACATTTCATAACCTCAGCTGCTTCTTCCGCACGTGAGGCATCTCTCCACAATATTCCTGCAAAACCTTCCGGTGAAAGTATGGAGTAAACTGAATTTTCAAGCATCCATACAGAATTTGCCACAGCAAAAGCAAGTGCACCGCCGCTTCCCCCTTCACCTATTATTATAGATATTATAGGAACTTTTAAATTAAACATCTCCATCAAATTACTGGCTATTGCTTCACCCTGTCCCCTTTCTTCCGCTTCCATTCCACAAAATGCCCCCGGAGTATCCACAAAGCATACAATCGGTCTATCGAATTTTTCGGCCTGCTTCATAAGTCTCAGACTCTTTCTATACCCCTCGGGCTCAGGCATTCCAAAATTTCTCTTTATATTTTCAGCGGTATTTCTTCCTTTCTGTTGTCCCATTATTGTAACAGGTTCCCCGTTCAACATTCCAATACCACCTACTACAGATAGATCATCTCCAAAATATCTATCTCCATGAAATTCCATGAAAGAATCACAGATTCTGTCTATATAGTCAAGGGAAGTAGGTCTTTCAATCATCCTTGCAAGAGTAACTCTCTGCCATGCAGTCCTGGAATCAAATTTTTGATTTAGAATCTTCTGGAGTTTTCCTATTTTCTCCACAACACTTCACCCCTTTCAATCAAAATAGTTACATTATCTGCCCCTATCGTGAATAACAAGTATATCCTTCAAAGTACTTTTTAAATTATCTCTTGAAACTATTCTGTCTATAAAACCATGTTGGAGTAAAAACTCGGCACTCTGAAAACCTTCAGGAAGTTTCTGATGTATAGTCTGTTCGATTACCCTTTTGCCTGCAAAACCAACCAGTGCATGCGGTTCCGCCAGTATTATATCTCCTAGCATTGCAAAACTGGCAGTAACCCCACCTGTAGTAGGATCTGTAAGTACCGTTATATAAAGGAGTCCTTCTTTATCCAGCCTGCTCAGTGCAGCACTTATCTTTGCCATCTGCATAAGAGAAAATATGCCCTCCTGCATTCTGGCTCCACCTGAAGTTGTAAATATAATTATGGGCAGTTTCAGCTTTATTGAGTTCTCAATCGCCCTTGTTATCTTTTCTCCTACTACAGAACCCATACTCCCCATCATGAAATTACTGTCCATAAAACATGCTACCGCAGGCATTTTCCCTATGGTACCCTTGCCTGTTACTACAGCTTCATTAAGTCCTGTTTTTTTCTTCATATTATCCAGCTTATCTTCATAGCCATCAAATTCTATTGGATTGTCTGACTGCATGTCGGCATCAAATTCCTCAAAACTGTCCTTATCCATTATAAGTCTTATTCTTTCCCATGCGTTCATTCTAAAATGATGTCCGCAGTGCTGACAGACTTTATTGTTTCTATCTAAATCCGGTTTATACAGCACTCTCTTGCATTCACTGCACTTTATCCACATGCCATTTGGTATATACGGCTTGTTGTCCTCATCTTCCGAAATATTTTTAAGAGTTTCATGACTTACAGTAATATATTTTGTTCTCTTGAAAAATTTATTTAACAAATCCTACTCAACTCCTTCCCCGGAGAACCAATTTCCTAAGATAATTCCTCTATAAACTTTTCTACATATTTTGTGTCATAGGTCCCAGTTATAAATTCTTCACTATTAACAAGATCATACTGAAAATCTATATTAGTACTGACACCTTCTATTATGAATTCCCCCAGAGCCCTTCTCATGATTGCAATTGCCTCCTGCCTGCTCTTTCCATATACTATAAGCTTAGCTATCATAGAATCATAGTATGGAGGTATTTCATAGCCGGCATAAACTGCACTGTCAACTCTGACATTAAATCCACCTGGAACATATATGTCCGTAATCCTGCCAGGACAAGGCATAAAATCCCTGCTGACATTTTCCGCATTTATTCTGCACTCTATTGCATGACCATTTATGCATATTTCCTCCTGTGAGAACCCGAGTGGTTCTCCTGCGGAGATTTTGATCTGTTCCTTTACAAGATCTATTTGCGTTACCATCTCAGTTATGGGATGCTCCACCTGAATTCTAGTATTCATCTCCATGAAATAATAGTTTTTATCTTTATCCAGAAGAAACTCTATAGTACCTGCATTATTATAACCCACTGCCTCTGCAGCTTTAACCGCAGTTTCTCCCATTGCTTTTCTGAGTTCCTCCGTCATTATGGGGCTGGGTGATTCTTCCATAAGCTTCTGGTTTCTTCTCTGCATGGAACAATCTCTCTCACCAAGATACACTACATTGCCAAAGTCATCCCCAAGTATCTGAAATTCAATATGCTTGGGTTTTTCAACAAATTTCTCCAGGTATATAGTATCATCACCAAACGCCGCCTTTGCTTCAGCTTTTGCATTTTGATAATTTTTTATAATATCCTCTTCTTTGTATACAATCCTTATTCCTCTGCCGCCACCTCCTGCAGACGCTTTTATCATAACAGGATAACCAATATTTCTTGCAGTTTCAATAAGGTCCTCTTCATCCAGAATAGCCCCGTCAGAACCAGGTATAACAGGTATTCCTGACTTTATCATTATCTCTCTGGCATTTGACTTGTTACCCATGTCTTCAATACATTCCGGACTTGGACCTATGAAAGTAATATTGCACTCTCTGCATATTCTGGCAAACTTGCTGTTTTCAGACAGGAATCCAAAGCCGGGGTGAATTGCCTGGGCTCCTGATAAAACAGTAGCACTTATTATGTTCTGAACGTTTAGATAACTGTCTTTAGGTGCAGCAGCCCCTATACAGATTGCCTCGTCAGCCATCTGGACGTGAAGGGCATTTCTATCGGCTTCCGAGTAGACAGCTACAGTTTGAATTCCCATTTCCCTGCAGGCCCTTATTATCCTTACAGCTATTTCACCCCTGTTTGCAATTAAAATTTTACTAAACACTTTAAAAATTCAACTCCTAATACTCTAGTTTTTGTCTCCTATCATAAACATCAATTCTGCTTCAGCGGCCTTTTTTTCTTCTACATAGGCAGTTGCCTTTCCTATACCTGCAGGCCCTTTTATCTTCAATATCTCAACGGTTAGAGTCAACGTATCACCCGGTACCACCATATGCCTGAATTTAGCTTTATTTATGCCGCCGAAAAATGCTATCTTGTTTTTAAACTCATCCTTGCTCAATATAGCTACAGCTCCTGCTTGAGCCAATGCTTCTATTATAAGTACACCTGGCATTACAGGCATCTCCGGGAAATGTCCCTGAAAAAAATATTCATTTGCCGTTACATTTTTATAAGCAATTACTTTTTTCCCTGGTTCCATGTAAGTTACCCTGTCTATAAGTAAAAATGGATATCTATGCGGAATAATCTTCTTGATTTCTTCCATACCCAACTTCACATTAAAATCCGTATTCTCCATAATTTCCTCCTGAAAGCTTAATCCGACATAATATAGATTTTACCATTTATTTGTTTTATGATATACACCCTTATAAACACATATTCAGCTGTTTACCTTTATCTTGAACAATCGCTGTCCGTATTCTACCATTTCTTCATTTTTTACAAGTACGTCTACAATTTCACCGTCAACATCACTTTGTATTTCATTCATAATCTTCATTGCCTCTATTATACACAGTACATCACCTTTTTTTACCTTGTCTCCAATATTTACATACTCAGGCTTATCAGGAGCTGCTTTATCGTAAAACGTACCGACTATAGGTGATGTGATTTCTTTTATATTCTTGTCTTCCTCAGCTTCTTCTTTCTCCTGAGTCTTATAATTTTTCTCTGCCGGATCCAATTTTTCATCTGTCTCATTGAAAATTTCAACCTCGCCTGAATCATTCCTTACTTTTGTTGCTTCGCTGACAGATGATTTAACTACTCCCGATTCACCCTTCTTTTTCATTACTATTGAGATTTCATCCCATTTAACTTCCAAGTATCCAAGGCTTGAATTATCCATTACATGTATCATATCTTCAATTGCCTTAAAATCCATATTACTCACTCCATTTTTTTAATAAAATTACGGCATTGTGTCCGCCAAATCCAAAAGAGTTTGACATTGCATATTCAACATCTGCCTTTCTACCTACATTGGGAACATAATCAAGATCACATTCCTCATCTTTTTCCCTATATCCGATAGTAGGAGGAATAAAACCTTCTTCAAGTGACTTGGCGCATACTATTGCTTCAACAGCACCTGCTGCTCCAAGCAAGTGTCCCGTCATGGACTTGGTTGAACTTACCGGTATATTTTTGGAAACATTTCCAAATAACCTCTTTATGGCAAATGTCTCCCCTTTGTCATTGGATACGGTACTTGTTCCATGTGCATTTATGTATGATACGTCACTTTTATCTATTCCTGCTTCTTTAATAGCAGCTTCCATTGCAGCTGCTGCTCCTTCTCCTGAAGGATCCACCGCCGTTATATGATAGGCATCACAAGTTGAGCCGTATCCAGCTACTTCCGAATATATTCGTGCATTTCTATTTTTTGCATGCTCCAGTGATTCAAGTATTACAATTCCTGAACCTTCCCCCATGACAAATCCGTTTCTTTCCCTGTCAAAGGGAATAGATGCCCTTTTGGGATCAGTACTTTTGCTGAGTGCTGTTAAGGATATGAAGCCCGCTATGGACAGAGGTGTTATGGATGCCTCAGCACCTCCTGCAATTATTACATCCGCCAGTCCATTTTGAATCATCCTGTATGCTTCTCCAATACAATTCGTACTTGTAGCACAAGCTGTAACAACTGTAGTACATATACCCCTGGTACCATATTTTATAGCTATGTTGCCTGCTGCCATATTCCCTATAATCATAGGTATGAAAAGTGGGTGAATTCTATTTGGGCCTTTTTTTATAAGCGTTTCATTTTCTTTTTCTATAGTTCCTATTCCACCTATTCCGGAACCAACTACAACCCCGATCCTGCTCTTATCCATATTGTCTATTTCAAGCTTTGAGTCTTTCACCGCTTCATCTGCTGCAACCAGTGCAAATTGAGAAAATCTATCCAATCTTCTTGCTTCTCTTCTTCCCAAAGCTTCTATCGGATCAAAGTCCTTGACTTCTGCTCCCAATTTTGCCTTGAAGCCTTCCGTATCAAATCCCTTGATAAAATCAATTCCACAAACTCCGCTTTTTATATTATGCCAAAAAGTATTGGCATCATTTCCCACAGGTGTAATTGCTCCAAGTCCTGTAATTACAACTCTATTTTTCATATATTTCACCAACCTTAAATCAATTTTAAACAGCCTATATTCCTACATTACCATTCCACCATCTATGTTTATTACCTGGCCTGTAATATAATCAGAACCTGCGGAAGCCAAAAATGCTGCTGCTTCGGCCACATCCTCTGCAGTTCCAATTCTTCTGAGAGGTATGCCTGACAATATACCTTCTTTAACCTTGTCTGAAAGAACTTCCGTCATACTTGTTTTTATAAAGCCCGGAGCTATTGCATTTACATTTATACCTCGAACTGCAAGTTCCCTGGCTGCGGATTTAGTCAATCCTATTATTCCTGCCTTTGCCGCAGAATAATTTGCCTGACCGGCATTCCCTGTTATGCCGACTACGGAAGATATATTTATTATTTTTCCGCTTCTCTTCTTTACCATAATAGGACTTACATGCCTTATACAGTTGAATGTTCCCTTCAAATTAACTTCTATCACCTTATCAAAATCCGATTCCTTCATTCTCAGTATCAATCCATCTTTTGTTATTCCCGCATTATTTACAAGTATATCCACAGTCTGAAAATTTTCAACTGCTGCCTGAATTATCTTCCTGGCATCATCAAATAGGCTTACGTCGCCCTGTACCACAACAGCCCTGCGCCCGAATTTCTCAATCTGCTCTACAAGTTCAGCCAGGGGACTTGAATCCTTTCTATAATTTACTACTATGTCTGCCCCTTCTTCCGCAAGTTTAAGTGCAATAGATCTTCCTATTCCCCTTGATGCCCCTGTAACCACAGCAACTTTTCCCTCTATACCCTTCATTCAATCTACTCCTATTCTATCCTTTAATTTTTCTATAGTAGAGTTCAAAGATTTGACATCCTGAACATTCAATACAGCAGCCTTTCTATCAACTTTCCTCACAAAACCACTTAGTACCCTTCCAGGACCTATTTCCACAAAAGTGTCTACTCCGGTATCAATCATATTGCGTATGGTTCTTTCAAAATAGACCGTACTCATTACCTGTCTTTTCAAATAATCCTTAATGTGGACTTCATCTTCTATTATATCACCTGTTACATTTGTAATAACCGGTATTTCAAAGCTTGAAAAAGTTATGCTCTCCAGCTGTCTCTCAAGTTTTTCTGCAGCAGGTTTCATCATGGAAGTATGAAAAGGCCCACTTACAGAAAGTTCTATGACTTTCCTCGCACCTCTCTCCAGGGCCAATCCGGAAGCCTCTTTTACCGGCTTTTTCTCTCCCGAAATTACGACCTGTCCGGGACAGTTCAAATTGGTTATTTCAACGATTCCCAAACTGGAACACCGGCTGCATACATCCTGGACCTTGTCAGTATCCAGGCCCATAATAGCAGACATGGCTCCAATACCTTCAGGTACGGCCTCCTGCATGTATCTGCCTCTCTTTTTCACCAAGACAACTGCATCTTCAAATTTAAGTGTACCACTTGAAACAAGTGCAGAATATTCTCCAAGACTCAATCCTGCTGTAATGTCCGGTTTTATGCCATGATCCTCCAAAGCTCTAAGTGCAGCTACACTTGTAGTTAAAATTGCCGGCTGAGTATTTTCAGTTCTGTCCAGATCCTCTTTAGGCCCTGAAAAACACATGTCACTTATAGAAACTCCCAAAGTTTCATCTGCAACTTCAAATATCCTCCTTGCAGGTTTTACCTCGTCATAAAGTTCTTTTCCCATTCCCACATATTGGGCTCCCTGTCCCGAAAACAAAAATGCTACCTTTCCCATTTTATCCTCCCTATGTCAATTCTCAAACATATTTATCAATTTATTTAAATTACTTTCACATTCATTAAAAATTTCTTCTATTATTTCTTTTGCACTTTGCTCCTTATTTACAAGCCCTGCAATCTGTCCTGCCATAACAGATCCATTTTCTATATCTCCCTCTTTTGCAGCTTTTGAAAGTGCACCTCTCCCAAGTTTGTCGTACTCACTTAAAGGTGCTCCATTTTTTTCAAGAAGTTGAAATTTTCTCGTGAGCTTATTTCTAATTACCCTTACAGGATGTCCTGTAGCCCTGCCCGTAACCTGTGTGTCTATATCCTTGGCCCTCAGAATCCTATCCTTGTAATTCTGGCTTACAGTACACTCTCTTGCAACCAGGAATCTAGTACCAAGCTGAACTCCTGAAGCTCCAAGCATTAAAGCTGCACCTAATCCTCTTCCGTCTCCTATGCCTCCTGCAGCAACAACTGGAATATCTACAGCATCTACTACTTGTGGAACAAGTGTCATTGTTGTCAACTCTCCCACATGTCCTCCTGATTCACAGCCTTCTGCAATAACAGCATCAACGCCCGATCTCTGAACCCTTTTTGCCAGAGCTACAGATGCTACCACAGGTATCACTTTTATATCATGTTCCTTCCATATATCTATATATTTACCTGGATTCCCTGCTCCCGTTGTAACTACCTTGACTCCCTCTTCGCAGACCATTTTTGCTACTTCCTCCGCCGTATCTGAAAGGAGCATTATATTCACTCCAAAAGGTTTGTCTGTAAGTTCCTTTGCCTTTCTTATTTCAGACCTTACCCAGTCAAGGGGTGCATTTCCTGTAATTATGCCCAGTCCTCCCGCATTTGATACTGCCGCCGCCAGTGAACTGTCCGCAATCCATGCCATTCCTCCCTGTATGATAGGGTACTTTATACCTAGCATTTTACAAAATGTAGAATTAATCATATGGTACCTCCTTTTATATTCTCTTACAAAATTTACAGCTTCCTCTACAGTTTTTATTGATTCTTCATCTTCTATCTGGACTTCAAATTCTTCTTCTATTTCAATTATTATCTGGAATAATTCAAGTGAATCCATTCCTAATTGATTAAAGGAAGTATTCATGGTTATACTCTCTCTATCTATTCCAAGCTGTTCTGAAATTATGTCCCTTACCTTTTCAAATATCATTCGCATCCTCCCGTTAAATTTCAATAACTACACCGCCATAGGTAAGGCCGCCTCCAAAACCTATAAGTATTATCTTGTCACCGCTTCTAAACAGCTGTTTTTTTCTTGCTTCATCAAAAGCTATGCCTATACTAGCAGCAGATGTGTTTCCGTATTTGTCAAGATCTACATAGAATTTATCCAATGATACATTCAATCTTTTCGAAGCAGCTTCTATTATCCTGTAATTCGCCTGATGCGGTATTACAAATTTTATTTCATCTATGGAAATACCTGATTCCTCAAGAAGTTTGTTCAAGGACTTTTCCATAATCTTTACGGCAAATCTAAATATCTCCTTCCCATTCATCTTTACTATGGACCTGGTCAATTTTGGTTTGTCAATGCTGTATGGATTATTTACAGGAACTGCGGCACAAGTTAGAAAGTGCCCCAATTTTCCGTCAGCCCCTGTATTAATTGCAAGTATACTGTTCCTTTTCCCCTTTTTCAGTACAGCGGCTGATGCTCCATCACCAAATAAAATACAGGTACTTCTATCCTTCCAATCAATTATCTTTGAAAGAGTTTCCGCACCTATAATCAAAATAGTTTTTGCCCTTCCGGATTTTATAAACTGGGCTGCAATATCCATGGCATATATATATCCGGAGCAGGCTGCCGATACATCAAAACACGCTGCATTTATCGCATCTATATTCTTTTGCACAATACAGGCTGTAGACGGTAAAAAATTATCAGGTGTAGCTGTAGCCACTATTATAAAATCAATTTCATCTGCAGATATGCCTGCATCTTCTATCGCCTCAAGGGCAGCTTTAGTTGCTATATCAGACGTGTTTTCACCCTGTGATATCCTTCGTTGTCTTATACCTGTTCTATTCCTTATCCACTCATTATTAGTATCTACGATTTTACTCAAATCATCATTTGTTATTATATTATCTGGCAGATAACTCCCTGTACCAATGATTTCTACGCTATTCATTTTTCCCCTTCTTCGCATATAGATTCATTATGACTACTTGACCTTAACATCAATATCATATTTCGATTTAAAAAATTCATTTAATTTTTCAAGAGATCGTTTCAAAACTTTTTTCTCTTCTTCACTTAAACCGCTTATACATTCCTTAACCATGTCAGAATGAAATTTTTGATGGATTCTATAGGCAAGTTTCCCTTTTTTTGTAAGATTTATACGCACAATCCGTCTATCCAATTCACTCCGTTCCCTAATTACGTATCCTTTTTTTACAAGATGCTTTACAGCCGTAGTCAGCGTTCCCAAAGTTATGTCAAGATCACCTGCAACCTCCGTCATTCGCCTTGGTACATACATGCCTATGGCAGCTATAGTATGTATTTCTGAAATTGACAGATCCTTAAAAGATGCATACTGGAGAGATTTCTGTTCTATCTGTAATATGTCATAAAAAATATCCACCAACAATTTATTTATAATATTTATATCTTTATTCACCAAATCACCTTTCTAAGCGAATGATTCAAATATCCCACAGCCATTACTTTTCCAAGTTCAAATATTATACATCTTCTCTGCCTCGAAAATCAGTTCCTCAATAAGATCTTTCACTTTTACTATTTTATCTATTCTATAAGCATTGCTTCCTACAAAAATAAGTGCATCATCTACCTTACCCTCAACAGCATTGATCAAAGCCCTTGATATACAGTAAGGTGTGTTTTTAGGATTACATTTCTTCAAGCAGTTATAACACTTATCAGGGACAATTCTATGCTGCTCCGCAATTTTAATAAACTTATTTTCTATTGCCCTTCCCGGAAGACCAACGGGACTTTTAATCAGCTTTATATCTTCCTTCCTGGAGTTTACATACATTTTTTTATACTCTATGCTTGCATCACATTCTTCTGTGGCTACAAAGCGTGTTCCCATTTGAACCCCTGATGCCCCCAGCTTTAAAAATTTTGCAATATCCTCTCCCGTATATATGCCACCGGCAGCTACTACTGGAATTTTTCTATCATATCTATTTTCAAATACTTTTACTACCTCAATAACTTCCGGTACAATTTGTTCGAGACTCTCATTTCCTGATTCCAGTTGTTCTATATGAAATCCAAGATGTCCTCCTGCCAGAGGTCCCTCTACAACTATCATATCAGGTATCCTTGAATATTTTTTTATCCAGTGCCTTATTATAATTGATGCAGCTTTTCCAGAAGATACAATAGGTGCTATCTTTATGCTGCTTCCTTCTACAAGTGCAGGCAATTTAAGAGGAATTCCCGCACCGGATATTATAATATCTGCATTTTCCTCCACACAGGTCCTGACCATTTCATCATAATCACTTACGGCTACCATTATATTTACGCCAATTATACCATCAGGACTTAATTCTCTGGCCTTTCTTATTTCCTTTCTCAGAGCTCTTACATTGGCTTCTTTTGTATTCGTCTCAAAATCAGGTTCTCTGTATCCTATTTGAACTCCGGATATTACCCCAATTCCACCTTGATTTGCTACAGCCTGGGAAAGTCTGTATCCCGAAATTCCAACACCCATGCCGCCCTGTATGATTGGAACATCCGCAATTAAATTTCCTATAATAAGCGGAGGTAATCCCATTTGATCCTCTCCTTTGAAATAATTTTTGATTGTCAAATAATTTGATAATCAAAGTATATATTAAAAGAATTTACCTGTCAAATGCTTCAAATAATTTGTTATAGCCTTCATGATTTGATATAATTAGTTATTAGGATATATCGTAAAGTATAAAAACCATACAAGGCAGGTATTAATACATGAGTACTTTTATATTCAATAACAGAGATTCAAACTATACTCCTGTTAATAACATTTTCATAGATAAATTTATGCCGAAAGCCCGGGGAGAATTTGTAAAGGTATATCTTCTGGGGCTAAAATATTGTAAATCCGGTGAATTGGGCGTAAGTTCCGAAGTTATAGCAACTGCACTTCATCTTTTGGAAACGGATGTAATAAATGCATGGAATTACTGGGATGAAGAAAACGTAGTTAAAATAGTCCCGGTAGACAAGATGGGAAATTACAGTATAGAATTTCTGGATCTCAGCGAATATAACAATAAAAAACCCAATGACAGTATTGATATAGTTGAGGAATTAAATAGAAATTCTACAAAAGAAATGCTTAATGATATAGAAAAACTATTGGGAAGGCCTCTCTCCTCAAAAGAAATTACAATGTACATAAGCTGGCTGAAGGATTTTAATTTTTCTCCCGAAATCATATTGCTTTTAATTCAATACTGTGTCCTGAAAGGCAAATCCGACAGCAGATATATTGAAAAAATTGCCATTTCCTGGTTTGATGCAAAAATAAAAAATATAAACGATGCACAGTCATTTATCAAGAAACATGAAGATAAATGGATAAATATTCACAAAATACTTAACTATTTAGGAATAAAGGATGCAGAAATAATGAAACCTCAGGAAGAAATTTTCACCAAATGGCTGTATACATACAAGTTTCCCGTGGAAGTCATACTCAAAGCCTGTGATATATGTTTTAAAAGGATCAATAAAGCCGATTTCAAATATATAGATGGGATACTCAGCAGCTGGAACAAGGAAAAAATCAAGACACTGGACGATATCGACAAAAAGGACAAGAAAAAAATCAAGAAGTCAAACTATTCAAATACCAGTAATACTAATTCTAAAAACAGTACTTTTAATAACTTCAAACAGAGAAGCTACGACTTCAAAGACCTGGAAAAGAAATTGTTAGGATGGGATAATAATGATTAAAGGTTATCATTCTGCTATTATGAATATATATGAAAGTATAAGGAGTGAAGAAAAAAAACTTCTGGACAACAGGAGAAGGGAAATACAGGAAAATTTGCCGGAAATCCTGGATATAGAGAGACAGATAGGTTTATATTCAATCAAATTATCTACACAACTTGTAAACACTCCCGAGAGCAGCCAATTTCACTTAAAGCAGATGAGAGAAAAAATTACAGAGCTGCGAATAAAAAAATCTGAATTGTTGGTTGCAAACAACTATCCTATGGACTATCTAGAAATCCACTATAGATGTCCAAAGTGTAAAGACACTGGTTTTATAGGTACTAAAAAATGCACGTGCTACAATCAAAAATTAGTAAATCTATACTACAAAAACTCTCATCTGACAAATATGCTGCAAAAAAACAACTTTGAAAATTATAATCCGGAATTATTCTCTTCTGATAAAAGCTTTGGAGAACATATAAGTCCAAGAAAAAACATGGAAAATATCGCCTCCAAATGCTGGAACTTTATTGAAAACTTTAATATTTCAAAAGAAAATCTGTTCTTTTATGGAACTGCCGGAACTGGAAAAAGCTTTATGTCAAATTGTATAGCAAAAGAACTGCTGGATAAAGGCTGTCTAGTTGTATATAGGACTGCAGAAACCTTGATCCAGGATCTAAGAGATATACGATTTGGAAACAACAGAGATCTTAAGGATCTCATCTTAGATTGTGATCTTCTGATAATAGATGATCTCGGGTCAGAACAAATAACTGATTTCTCTAAAACTGAGTTATTTAACATATTGAATATCAGATTATTGAATGAAAAAAAAATACTTATATCTACAAATTGCGACCTAGAAGAAATATTAAAGATATATTCTGAAAGAATTTCTTCAAGACTTCTTGGGAACTTTACTCTATGTAAATTTTTTGGTGAAGATATACGAATAAAGCAGAATATACAGGGAAGGAAGCTCTAGAATTACTTTCTGCCCTGTATATATTCTCTATTTTTCATGTGTTACGATAACTTTAAATTTATTCACACCATTCTGTTGTACATCTAACTTTAATTTAAATCTATTGAGCTCTCTTTGCATCCATCCTGGGATGTGGCTGCAGTTTATGGTCAACTCGGAAAAATCCTTCTTTTCAAAAAACGGTATTAATACTTTTTTAGTAGTAATGTTGGAGTTGCTATTTTGTATTTCGATAAAATCTACAAAATACTTTCCGCCGCCACCATTTTCAACAATATAATGCATTTCATCATTTTTACTTTTAAAGGATCTTTCTATTAACTTTTTTTCCTCCTCTTCTTCTTTTTCAATTACATAATCCAAAAACTCATAAGGTTTTCCACTTATTTCCCATGAATTGATTCCGGACCTTTCAAGAATGTTGTAAGGTATCCCTGCGATTTCGGTTGCCACAAAAATTTTACAGTTTCCAAGTGATTCAATCATTTTATCAATTCTTCGTCTGATTAAGTTTATATCAGATGTACTATCAATCTGATATACTATTCTATTCTTTATTTTCCAGGCATCATTTTCCATTATATATACATTCACAAATGAAGGTTCTAAAAATGATGTTACTTTTCCTTCATTGTCCACCAATACCGCAATTTCCTTATTCATAGTTGTATTATTAAATTTATATTATAAATTTAATAAATATTTCACCCCATTCATAACTTTTTATTAAATTATAAGTGATATGCTTGATTATTTCAATATTTATTTTAAAACAACATAAAAAAATCACTTTATTTTAAAAAATGTTTTTAAAATAAAGTGACCTCTGGTGCTGGCAGTAGGCATCGAACCCACGACCTACTGATTACAAGTCAGTTGCTCTACCAGCTGAGCTATGCCAGCATATTGGCGACTTAGATGGGGATCGAACCCACGACCTCCGGCGTGACAGGCCGGCACTCTAACCAGCTGAGCTACTAAGCCATTATAATTGCTATGTGGTGGGCACAACAGGGCTCGAACCTGTGACCCTCTGCTTGTAAGGCAGATGCTCTCCCAGCTGAGCTATGCGCCCACATACAATGGTGACCCCTAGCAGACTTGAACTGCTGTTACCACCGTGAAAGGGTGGTGTCTTAACCACTTGACCAAGGGGCCCTTACTTAACACATCTATACTTCAAACATAAAATACAAATGGCGACTCAGATGGGGATCGAACCCACGACCTCCGGCGTGACAGGCCGGCACTCTAACCAGCTGAGCTACTGAGCCATTATAATTGCTATGTGGTGGGCACAACAGGGCTCGAACCTGTGACCCTCTGCTTGTAAGGCAGATGCTCTCCCAGCTGAGCTATGCGCCCACATACAATGGTGACCCCTAGCAGACTTGAACTGCTGTTACCACCGTGAAAGGGTGGTGTCTTAACCACTTGACCAAGGGGCCTTTACTGCCAAGCCTCTCTCGTGACCCGACATATCTTATAATACAAAATATTTTCTAAAGTGTCAACACTTTTTTTTATCATTTCCTTAAAATTTTGTATAAAGTACTCGAATTTAATAGGAATTTTCATCTGCATAGCCTATATAATCCATTATCATCAATGCAGTATCTTCGATTGCCCTTTTAGTTACATCTATTACTTTACAGTTTAATCTTTTTATAAGTTTATCGGAAAACTCCAGTTCCTGAAGTATCCTTTCTTCATCTGCATACTTTATACTTATAAAACACCTATGATAGCTGTCCAATCTGCGCTTTCGTATTTCTATAAGCTGTATTGGATCAATTGTAAGTGCTACTATCTTCTTCCGACTGACTTCAAACAACTCTTTTGGAATTGGGACTTCCGGCATAAGGGGTATATTTAAAGCTTTTATTCCTTTATTTGCAAGATACATGCAAAGAGGGGTCTTGGAAGTTCTGGAAAGTCCGATCAATATGACATCTGCATATTTTATACCTGCATTATTCTTGCTGTCATCATACTGGACTGCAAACTCCATTGCCTTGATTTTCTTGTAATATTTTGCATCTATTTGCCAGACAGCTCCCGGTCTATAGTCAGGTATTGTTTTTAAAATTCTCGCAGCCATGCTTATGCACGGTCCGAGTATATTGTTTATAGGTATACCGCTCTCAATGCATCTGCGGGTCAAAAACTCCCTTACATCTACCAGAACTATAGTAGATATTATGAGTATGCCGTCCTTGCTCTCTAAACCATCTATAAAATCATTCACATTTTCATAGCTTTTAACGTACGGTACTTTTTTAACCTGTACACTTTCAGAAAACTGACATGCAGCAGCTCTTGCCACCTGCTCGGCAGTTTCTCCAATAGAGTCTGACACAGCATATATTTTCAACAATATTATTCATCTCCTAAGTAAACAGTTAATTACATAATACCATATAACTCTTATGTTTTGAAAATTCCATTGATATATTTACTTATCAAACACATTAAAGTACAATATACTACGGAAGGAGTGTTCAATTTGTTTCATGAAATAATCATAGTCGGCGGCGGTGCTTCAGGATTGACAGCAGCAATTACTGCAAATGATATGGGGAAGGATGTCGCTGTATTGGAAGGCTCAGACAGGATCGGCAAAAAAATTCTGACTACCGGAAACGGCAGATGCAATATAACAAATAAAAATCTGTCCATGAATAACTATCACAGCCTCAATAACTGCTTTTTCAGGCATGTACTTGATGAATTCAATTACAGGGATACTATTGATTTCTTTAATTTACTCGGCCTTCCGCTAATTACATTGGATGACGGCAAAACATACCCGATGTCACTGCAGGCTTCTTCTGTACTGGATATATTCAGAATGGCCATTGAAGATAGAGAAATTCCCGTATACCTGAATTCCAAAGTTAAGTCAATAATTAAAGGAAAAGATATATTCAAAGTAATATGTGACAATCAAAATTTTGAATGTAATGGACTTATATTATGTACTGGAGGCAAATCTGCCGCCAATACCGGTTCAGACGGTTCTGGCTTTGTACTTTCACAAAAACTAGGCCACCATATAATAACTCCCGTGCCCTCTCTTGTACAGTTAAAATTGAAATACAATCACCTCAAAGCCCTGTCTGGAATAAAATTTGATGGTTCCTGCGAATTATCAATAGACAAAAAATCAGTGAGAAAAGACTATGGTGAAATACTCTTCACAGACTATGGAATATCAGGCCCCCCAATACTTCAAATAAGCGGTCTTGCTTCAAGAGGCCTATTGCAGGAAAAAAATATATCACTAAAAATAGACATGTTTCCTGACTTAACGGAAAATAAGCTGATATCTTTCTTTGAAAACCATTGGGGTATACTCGGGTACAGAAGTGTCTGCGATTCCCTTATAGGAATCATAAATAAAAGGATGATACCTGTCATCTTAAAGGAAGCACTGTTGGATAATATACATAAACCTGCATCAGATCTAACCTGGAAAGAAAAAAGCAGAATATATTCTCTGTTGAAATCGTGGACCTTTATCGTATATGACACCAATTCCTTTAAAAATTCTCAAGTAACATCCGGAGGAATAGATACTCTTGAAGTAAATCCTTTAACACTGGAATCAAATATAGTGAAGGATCTATATTTTGCAGGTGAAATTCTGGATGTGGACGGTGACTGCGGCGGATTCAATCTCCAATGGTGCTGGAGTTCTGGAGTCATATCTGCTAGAAATGCTGCAAGGAAATTGTAACTTCCAATGTAATTATTTTACCCACAATGTTTGGACAATACACAATTCATTTCCATCATTATCTGATATTTTGTGCAGTCCCAGGTATTTGCCATTTTGTTCTTCAATTTTTGTTGAAGACTTTATTTTCCCGCCATAAGTTGCTTCCTTTTTATAACTTATATTTATATTTTTTATTGAATAATTTTCTACAATATCCAAAGGCACTGTTTCTATTGCCCAATCAACATATTTCACATTATTCACATGCCTGTTCGTATCTATGTCACTGTATCTTACATCAAAGTATTTTTCAAAATCAAATTTGTCCGGCAGATTTACATTATCTATTACAAGAGGTTCATTGTCCTCTTTAGTAAGCCCATATATAGAATACATATCGCTGCTTATCCTTTTAACTCTTCTCTTGTCAATATCTATAAGCAACCATACCGAATTTGCCCTGCAGACTATATCTTGATTTTTATCAATAATTTCAAAAGTTCTGTAACCATAAAATTTTAGAAACGATCTTGCATAGGTTCTAACTTTTAACTTCTCACGAAAACTCGGATATCTATTCACATATATATCCCACTTGTAGATTACCCAGGCTACTCTGTGCTGCTCCATGTAATCCAGTCCTCCGCCCATATTCTGTGACTGCTCGGTAGCAACATCATCAAAATAATTCATGATGCTTGTTATAAGCAGCCTTTTTTTAAAATCTATTTCATAGTAGTTAACTTGAAATTCTTTTTCTTTATATGTTGTGTTCAAAGTTTCTACCTCCCCTAAATAAAATATAATAATAATTTTATCATGAAATTTTTATATATACAATTAAAGAAGCTTCCAGCTGAAATTTCATGCCAAAAACTTCTTTAAAATCGATCTCTATATTTCAGATATTTTTATAGTCTGATCTCTTCCAGGACCTACAGATATTATTGAAACCTTCGTATCTGTGAATTGTTCTATCTTTTTTATATATATCTTTGCATTTTCAGGGAGGGACGCATAATCTCTTGCATCTTTTATGGTCTCATCCCAACCGTCAAATTCCTCATATACAGGTTCACACTGTGCAAGATCCTCAAGGCTTGCCGGTACATAGTCTATAATCTCTCCATTGAATTTGTAACCAGTACATATCTTTATTTTATCCAGTCCGGCAAGTGTATCAATTTTTGTGACCGCAAAGCTTGTAAGTCCAGAAACCCTGCTGCTGGTTTTGAGTATTACCAGATCAAGCCATCCACACCTTCTTGCCCTTCCTGTAGTCACTCCATATTCATGTCCCTGTTCTCTTATCCAGTTTCCCGTGCCGTCATTCAATTCTGTCGGGAAAGGTCCTTTTCCAACTCTTGTTGTATAAGCTTTTGCTATACCTACGGCCCCACTTATCATATTGGGTCCGATCCCAGCTCCAATGCAAACTCCTCCGGCAATTGTACTGGAAGAAGTTACATAAGGATATGTACCATAATCTATGTCAAGGAAAGTTCCCTGAGCTCCTTCAAACAATATCTGTTTTCCCGACCTTATATTGTTATATACTTCCACTGATATGTCTTTGACAAAAGGTTTCAGTTTCTCCGCATAAACAGAATATTCATTGTATACGGATTCAAAATCAAGTGTCTCACCGCCGTATACTTTGGATATTATTTCATTTTTTATACGGATGTTTTTCTCCAAATTTGCATAAAATACATCTTTGTGAAACAGATCACATACTCTTATGCCGCTTCTTTCCATCTTGTCAGTATAACAAGGACCAATTCCCTTTCCTGTAGTTCCTATATCACTTTTCCCTCTGGATTTTTCCTTGACACCATCCAGTATTTTATGATACGGCATTATAAGATGGGCTCTGTCACTTATCATAAGATTCTTGCTTGTAACTTCCACTCCATTTTTCTCCAGGTACTCTATTTCCTCAAAAAGAGCCTTTGGATCTAAAACCACACCATTTCCTATTATATTGAGTTTGTTTTTATAAAGTATTCCGGAAGGTATGAGGTGAAGCTTATACTGCTTATCATCTACTTCAACTGTATGGCCTGCATTATTACCTCCTTGAAATCTAACAACTACATCTGCTCCTTCAGCTAGGTAATCCGTCATTTTCCCTTTTCCTTCATCACCCCATTGGGATCCTAAAACAATAAATGCCGACATAAAATTTCCTCCTCATTGATTTATATATCTTTATACCATACTCTATTGTTCCTTTTCCGATATGTCCCTTGCTACTACTACTCCTGTGGTAGATGCCTGCATAAGCCCTCTTGTAATTCCGGCTCCATCACCTATGGTATAGAGATTTTCTATTTTGGTTTCAAACTTATTGTTTGTTTCAAATTTACTTGAATAAAACTTTACTTCAACTCCATAGAGAAGAGTGTTTTTGCTGTAGAGTCCTGGAGCTATCTTATCAAAAGCCTTTAATGATTCAACTATGGATGTAAGGTGTCTCTGTGGAAGTACAAAACTGAGATCTCCAGGTACCGCTGATTTCAATGTGGGAATGGTAGTTGATTTTTTCAATCTTGAATAATCCGTTCTTCTTCCATTTAAAAGATCACCTAACCTTTGAACCATTATCCCGCCTCCGGTCAGCATATTTCCAAGTTCTGCAATATATTTTCCATAAGCTATCGGTCTGTCAAATGGTTCTGTAAATGCTGTGGACACCAGCATTGCAAAATTAGTATTGTCTGTTCTCAGTTTTTCTTCTGAATAACTGTGTCCATTTACAACTGCTATATTTCCATCATCATAATGTTCCTCTGAAACCACTCCTCCCGGATTCATACAAAAGGTCCTGACTTTATTATCAAAAGTATCCGAATAATATACTAGTTTAGCTTCATATAAATCCTTTGTAAGATGATCCATTATAGAATTGGGAACTTCTACTCTGACTCCAATATCCACAGCATTATTAACGGTCTTCACGTTGAGTTTTTTTGATTCCGAACTCCACCATTCAGCACCTCCCCTTCCAGGGGCAACAATTACATATCTGCCTTCTATGTCCTTGATTTCACCTTTCTTTTTAATTCTTACTCCCCTTGCCTTTCCATCTTCTACAAGCACTTCCTGGACATCTGTAAGTTCACTGAATTCCGTATTGGTATTTCCCAATAGATGATGATACATTCTTTTCAGAACATCATAAGCAAGCTCTGTTCCCAGATGTCTGACAGGGCATTCTATAAGCCTTATATTGTGCTTACTGGATTCATACTTGATTTTATCCACTTTTTCATTATTCAAGCCATATACTGTCTTATTGGCTCCAAATTTCAAATATATGTCATCACAATATTTTATCAACTTTCTACAGTCATCTTCCGAAAAATAATCCAATATTCTGCCCCCTACTTCAGGGCTCAGGGAAAGCTTCCCATCAGAAAAAGCTCCAGCTCCCGACCAGCCAAAGGTTATGGCACATGGATTACATCTAAGACACTTGCCGGTTATTCGTTCAGGACACTTTCTTTCTTCTATATTTCTACCTTTATCTATTATAATTATATTCAAATCCTTATTCAGCTTTGTGATTTCCAAAGCAGTGAATATTCCTGCCGGTCCCGCGCCGACTATTATAATATCGTATCTATCTTTCAAAACGCATCACTCCATTAATATGGTATCAGAAGTCAGTATTTCCGTCAACAAAAATACGAATGTTTATTGTAAAATTGATGTTAAAATTCGTACCACTACAATAAGGCTGTGGATAATATTTCTTCCACAGCCTTATTATATGATTATAGATTCAATTGTATTAAGCACAATTTATTATCCGTCTTATATCCTGCTCCATCCTGATCAAGTCTTCGAAGCTCCTTGAAGATGCCTTTTCACCGTCCAGTTTATCAAGTACCGTAATAAATTTCATAAAATCACAATTACCCGCTCTTTCTCCAATTCCTGTAACGGTGCAGTTTACAAATTTTGCTCCGGCCTCTGCGGCACCCAGAGAATTCGCTATTGCCATACCAAAATCATTATGTGCATGTATTTCCACTTCCACCGGCACTTCCTGCATAAGCTTTTTTATATGATAAAATATTTTCCGCGGATACAAAATTCCTACAGTATCTGCATATCTCACCCGTTTGACTCCCAGTTCGGAAATAACCTGACACAGCTCAATCAAAAAATTTATATCTGCTCTGCTTGCATCCTCCAGTCCTATGGTTACTTCAAATCCTTTATCTACAGTGTAGGCAACACATCTTTTTATTGTGTTCATAACCCAGCTTCTGTCTTTTCCCAATTTGGATTTAATTTGTATATCAGATGACGGAATGGATATATGAATTATATCAACTCCACAATCTATAGATTCATCTATATCTTTAATATCCATTCTGTTCCATGAGGATATTTTACTATTTAACCCCAATTCCACAATCTTTTCTATACTCTTCTTTTCATCTCCACCCATGGCCGGTACGCCTGCTTCTATTTGACTAATACCCATATCATTTATAATTTCTGCTATTTTTACCTTTTCATCTACTCCTAAAGCAACACAGGCTTTTTGTTCGCCGTCCCTCAGAGTTGTATCTACAATATTGATATCCATTCTTCATCACCTCATCTCAAACATGTATTTTTAAAATCATTATAGATTTGGATTAATTCGTCGTCAAAAATATTTCTCTTCAGTTTTATGCTCAATTCTCTTACCTTCTTCAAAAAAGCATCCATATCTATATCTCCACAATCTATATTTAATTCATTTAATCTGATTATTATAGCTTTTCTCCCGGAGTGCTTGCCTATATACATAGTCCTCTTTTCTCCAATATCATAAGGATTGTAGGGTTCATACGTAACTGGATTTTTTTCGATTCCATCTACATGAATACCAGACTCATATTTAAAAATGTCCTCTCCTATTACTGCTTTCATGCGATATACTTTTTCATGGGTCAATTCAGTATAGATTTCTGCTATTTCACCTATCAATTTTAGGTTTCCGGATACTTTCCCGTTCTTTATAACTTTAAGCCCCACAATAACTTCCTCTAAAGATGCAAGTCCGTAGATCTGTCCATTGAAAGCTGCAGTTACAGAATCCGCTCCGTCCATACAAGCCTCAATACTTATGGCTGTAGCCATGCAATATATGCTGTCTGCACACATATCCACCTTCACATGAAATTTTTCTTTTATATTATTTATTAATCTTTTCCAACCGCAAATATTATATTTTACTACATGTTTTATTCTTAAACATTCCAAGTTAAGTTTATCTAAAATTGAAGGATCTTCTCTTTCATAAAATTCGTCTAAAATTTTAATATCCACTTCAAGCATTATTTTTTTATCCTTTAAGATATTCAGGGCATTTTCATTTAAGGTCAGACTTTTTTTATAATCTATAGCTGCATATTTAATATCAATTTTATATTTATCCATAAAATATATGTCTGAAGCATCCTCAATTCTGTATATATAGTCCAAGTTTTTCGGAATATCTCTTATTTTATTTAAAACATCCCTGTCAACCTCTATCATATTTACTCCTAGATCTTTAAGCATTGTCAGAAATTTTATTGAAATACCGCCATCAACTTCTTTTAATTTCTTTACAACCTCAGGTAAAGTCCTATCTATAATAACTTTTTCACTATTTTTAATAATAATGGACATATATATCACCTTCTCAATCCTAGAGGATAAAAAATCAATTCATTATCTCACATTAATTTCTCCCTCTAATATTTTATTTTCTTTCATTTCTTTAACAGCTTTCAAAATTCCCTTGTTTATGGAGTCATACATTTCAATAAGCTTGATTCCTTTTGCCCCCAATTTTTCCTTTGGCTCAAATCCAGCCCGAAGTGCAAGTACAGCATTGCAGTCACCTATGGTTCTGATAATTTTTGAAATCTTGTCTTCATGCTCATCACAATCATCAGATCCTGTACAGTACTTATCAACATTTCTTTTTTCTAAAAATCTTATGGTCCCGGAAGTATAAGAATAAATATAAAATTCTGTAGTATGTCCAAAATGCTGGTCTATATTGACACCGGATTTAGATGAAACTGCAAATTTATATTTTACATTTTCATCTGTATTTTTCTCCATTTTACTTGAACATTTTCCTGCACAGCTTCCGCATCCCATATTTCTAAAATCTATAGAACAATCCTGTGCCAGAGTTCCTATTGCATCTGCCCTGCACTGCTTGCAGTGATACATCTGTTTCACGTCTATTTCACATTTTTTTCTCATTTCATTCAATTCTACATTCGACACGAGAGGCAGATCCTCAAACTTACTTCCCTGAACCGGTATCATCTGCATTATGTTTGTCATATATACTCCACATTCTTTTACTTTCTGGACAACTTCCTTGATGTGGTTGTCATTTATTCCTTTCAACATAACTATATTCACTTTACAAATTATACCTTTCGAGCACAAATACTTGAGTCCTGTAAGCTGGTTATTTAAAAGTATCTCTGCTGCCTCTTCCCCTATATATTTATGTCCCAGATAATTGACTTCTCTATATATTTTAGCTCCTATTTTTTTATCTACTGCATTCATAGTTACCGTGACATGTGATACTCCAAGCTCTACAAGCTGGTTTGCATAAAAAGGAAGCATAAGCCCATTAGTGGACAGACAAAATGTAGTTTCAGGTGATTCTTTTCTTATGAGTTCAAGAGATTCTTTTACCTCATCGAAGTTTGCCAGTGCATCTCCCGGACCTGCTATCCCCACGACAGTTAAATTTTTCATCCTGCTTTTTACCAATTTGAATTTTTCAAGGGCCTGTCGAGGACTCAGAACTTCACTTGTAACTCCAGGCCTGCTCTCATTTGCACAGTCATATTTTCTGCTGCAATAATTACAACTTATGTTGCATTTCGGGGCTACAGGTATATGCATCCTGGCAAATTTATGTGCATTGTCCCCAAAACACGGATGAGTACAGGTCTTGTCATTATTTAACTTTACTTCAGCTACTGGCTTCATTTCTTCCTTCTCCTTATTTTTCATTTCTGCAATAGGTGCATAAAAATCATCATATGCCTTTTGCCTATAGGTCTCCTGTGTATGCTCAAGCATGATATTTGCCACACTGTCTATTAAAAAAGCCGAACCATTATATCCCGTTATTATTTGTCTTTGTCCGCCAACTCTATCATGAATTGGGAATCCGATTCTTACTATTTTAAGTCCTAATTTTCCAGCCATCCTTCTTCCATCAGAATTTCCTATCAATAGATTTACCTGTAACTTCTTTGCATAACTCTCCATAGTTCCAAAATCAGTATCATCCAGCACAATAGAATCCTCTTTTTGAACTTTTAGTTCCTCTTTAAGCTTCTTTCTTAAAGCTTCATTTTTAGATCCCATTCCAATCATCTTGATAAGTATTCCATTTTCCAAGCATAGTCTTGCAGTTGCATATACAAGTTCAGGTTCACCATATAAAATCACCCGTGCTTCACCTGTATATTTATGATTATCTATCATGGCATCCAAATATCTGCCTTTTTGAGTTATATAATCCTCAGGTATAGAAAAACCTGTTATTTTCGATATTAATGAAACAAATTCATTTGTATTCCTAAGTCCTATTGGTATTCCACATTTGTAAAGCGGCACCCCGAATTTGTCTCTAAGATATACTCCCGGTGAGTTCTCATCTGATATTGTACTTCCCATTTCAATTGTAGCTAAAGCTCCCGACATTTTTTTTATGTCATCTATCCTGGTACCACCTTTAGGTATTCTCCTATATTTTTCATTATGCGGGGAATCAAGCGTATTTGATACGTCCGGCAAAATAGTATATCCTATTTTGAAATCATCCAATATTCTCTTTATGTTCCTTACATCTCCTGGATTCAAATTAGCACATATTATGTTTAATTTTCCATTCTTTTCTGACTTTTCGCAGATTTGTTCTACGATTTTTCTCAATACAACGAAATATCCTTCAGCCTGCGTAGCACCATAACCAGGTGTAGGTGCAGTTATTATCCTTATATTTTTAACTTTTTCATTATTCTTTTCTTCTTCATAGAATTCTTCTACTATTCTCTTAGTATCTTCTCCAATGGTTTCTGCCAAACAAGTTGTAAGTATTCCAATAGTAGACGGATTATACATTTTAATCATGTTTTTTAAACCTTTTTTTAGATTCTTAGTACCTCCATATACAGTACCCTGTTCAGTAAGAGCAGATGATGCTATATCAACAGGCTCATTGTAATGGGTAGCCATGTGTCTTCTAATATAAGTACTGCAGCCTTGGGACCCATGTAATATTACCATATTGTTTTCTATACCTTTAAATGCCATGACCCCGCCCATAGGCATACACATTTTACATGGGTTTATATCTACATTTACCAGTTTCTTGTTACTCATTCCCAATCATCTCCTCAAAAATTTATTTTATATATACTGCCAAACAGGGCTGTTTATAGTTAAATCTATTTCCTTTGCAAAATTTACTGCTCCCTGAAATCCTCCAAGTATATGCTTTCTCTCATGATTATGGTCACAAAATGCAACTCCGAGTTTATATGCAAGAGGTCTCTCTTTAACTCCTCCTACCAGAATATCCGCACCTTTTTCAACCATAAATTTTTCAAGTTCATATGGATTTGCATCATCAAGTATTACAGTACCTTCATTTGTAATCTTTTCAATTATTTCATAGTCTTCAGGCTTACCTGTCTGGGTTCCAACCATGACAGTTTCCATTCCGAGATCCCTAAACTGTTTTATAAGAGATATGGCTTTATAACCACCCCCTACATATATGGCAGCTTTTTTACCTTTCAACCTTCCTCTGTAATATTCAAGTTCAGGCTGTATTTTTTCCTCTTCATATTTTATAAGTTCTTCTGCTCTTCGTACTGTACTCTCATCACCCATGATACTTGCAATCTGAAGCAGTGAGTTCTCTGTATCTTCCAATCCGACAAAACTTGTTTTTATAAATGGAATGTCATACAACTCTTCCATTCTCTTTGCCAGATATCCCATGGAGCCCGCACATTGAACTATATTCAGTTTAGCTTCAGGAGCTTTTATTATCTCATCATATTTTCCATCACCTGTTAGCTTGGATACAATATCAATGCCTATTCTTTTCAAGTAATTTTCTACCACCCATACTTCCCCTGCCAGATTAAAATCACCAAGATAGTTGATCCCATTTACTTTTTTTGAGCTCTTCTTATCACCTATAAGTTTTATTATTGCATCACAGGCAGCCCTATATCCCATTGACTTGTTTCCCGAAAATCCAGGGGACTTTACAGGTATAACTCTTATTGAATATTTTTTTTCGGCCATTTTACAGACTGCATCTATATCATCACCAATAACACCAACTATACAGGTTGCATATATGAAAATAACCTTGGGACTGAACTTTTTTACAATTTCGTCCAGAGAATCCTTCAGCTTTTTTTCTCCTCCAAATATGACGTCCGTTTCACCTAAATCCGTAGAGAAACTGTTTCTAAACAATTCAGAACCGCTGCTCAAGCTGCCTCTTAAATCCCATGTATATGCTGCACATCCTATTGGTCCATGAATCAGATGGAAGGCATCAGTTATAGGATTTAGAACTACTCTGGCACCGCAATACACACAGGCTCTCTGGCTTACTGCACCAGATACACTATTTTGATCACATTTGATTTTATTTTCATTATCTTTGGAATTGTAACAGACAAACTCTTTTCTGTCTTCTATAATTTCAGCTTTTCTATTTTCCATAAACTCGCCTCCAAAAGCCTTATTTAAAGTGAATTCAGGATGAAGTCATCCTGAATTCAAAATAATTGATTTTCTCTACCTTACTACTTCAAAGTCTTCTTCTGCACATTCTCTCTCTACCTTGTCAAGCATAGCATTACACATTGATTCAACCAGCTTTATTGCACCTGAATATCCGATTTTCGGAGTATATTGATGTCCATATCTATCCATTATCGGGAATCCAAACCTGACAAACGGTATATCTTCCTCTCTTGCAATGAACTTCCCATAAGTATTTGCAACAAGCAAGTCTACTCCTTCATTTTTTATCAACTGGTGCAATTCAAACAAATCGGTATTGGCTTTCACAACCCCATCTATACCGGCCTCATCCATCATTGCCTTGATTTTTTTCTCAAACGCTTTACCCGGGGTCCCTGTTATAACATACTTTGGTATCATACCCAATGCTATGACAAATTGAGTAAGCGAAATAACGACATCCGGATCTCCAGCTATAGCTATCTTTTTACCACTGAAATACTGGGCACTATCAAGCATCAAATCAAGCAACTGCCCTCTTTCTTCCTCCAGCTCTTCAGGTACGGATTTCCCCGTTAATTTGACCAATGTCATCAGGAGTTCGTCCATGGCATCAATTCCGATAGGAGTCTCCAGTGTTTTAAAAGGTACCTTGCATTTGGTTTCCAGCTTCTTGGCTCCATCCTCTGAAGCAAAATTTCCAAAAGCTATAGTTATATCTGAATTTCCCGTATCTACTATATCTTCAATTTTTGTTCCGCCTTTAGGAAATATTTTATAATCCCCTGTATTTGGGACATCAAATACTCCATTGGTATCAGGGAATATTATATATGGGATATCCATAAGCTTGAATATTCTCTTCATTTCTTTCATATCGGCCGGTCCTACAAATCCAGGTATTATATTGATCTTACCATTCTTCTTTCCGCTGTTAACTGAAAGATATTCAACCATACTTCTTACCATATTTGAAAATCCAGTAATATGTGATCCAACATAACTTGGGGTATTAGTATGAATAACAAGCTTTCCTTCAGGTATTTGCATATCTCTCATATAGGTAGGCAAATCATCTCCTATTGTTTCAGAAAGGCATGTTGTGTGTATAGCTATTATATCCGGATTATACATTGCAAATATATTTTTTACAGCTGTTTTGATATTGGCTCCTCCCCCAAATACACAAGCTCCCTCAGTAAATGAGCTAGAAGAAGCCATTGCCGGCTCTTTAAAATGTCTTGAAAGAACCGTCCTGTGATAGGAACAGCATCCCTGCGATCCATGGCTATGCGGCAGACAGTTGTGAATTCCGAAAGCTGCATACATAGCTCCAACCGGCTGACAGGTTTTAGCTGGATTTATTCTTAAAGCCTTTCTTTCTACTAATTCTTTTGGCGTTGCATCTAACATTACTTTCCACCTCCTGAAACGGCTACTTCTTCTGCTACTTCTCCATCTATCAATGGTTCCTTTTTCCATGGTGGAGTCAAATACTTCCATGCCGGTGTATAAACTCCTCTTGCAAGCTCTCTTGCAAATATTACTGCACCTTTAAATCCTGCATATGGACCTGTATAATCATAGGAATGAAGCTGTCTTGACAACACTCCCATTTTCTCAATAACATACTTTTCTTTTATTCCTGTCAAAAACATGTCAGGATGCAATTCTCTTATAAATTTCTCCAATTCATGTCCATTTATATCATCTATCATTATAGTGTCATCTTCCATTTCTGCTACAAGTCCATTATACCTGTCCAATTGTACACCTTCTGCCTTAAGAGCTTCTGCCCTTTCTTTTGGCAATATAACACGATATTTTTCTTCATCTTTATGAACAGTTATTTCAGGTATATTTTTACTATCTGCATCTACTTTTATCGTCGGAATAACATCACTTCCTTCATAGTCATCACGGTGTCCGAACTCATGACCTGCAAGAATAGTCTTTATTCCAAGATCCTTGAGCAGTTCCTGATAAGTCTGGGCTCTTAATCCACCTACATAGAGGCAAGCCGTTCTTCCCTGGAGCTTTTCTCTATAATATTGTATATCGGCATCAATTTCTCCCACTTCTTCTGCAATAACTTCTTCTGTTTTCTTATACAAATATGGGTCGTCAAAAACTTTTGCCAAATCCCTCAGAGTATTGCTTGTTGCCTGAACTCCTATAAAATTGGCCTTAATCCATGGAATTCCATACTTTGTTTCCATCATGCCGGCTATATAGTTGATTGATCTGTAGCACTGAACCAGATTTACATCTGCCATATGTGCATTCTGAATCTGCTCATAGCTTGCATCACCGGTAAGTGTTGCTACAACATTGTAGCCTATTTTTTTAAGTATTCTATCAATTTCCCAGGAATCACCGCCAATATTGTATTCGCCCAGCACATTTACTGAATATTTCTTGTGTTCATGATTCCCTGTTCCAATTATGTCACTCATAACAGTATTGTTTGCTATATGATGACCTGCCGACTGTGTTACTCCTTTATAACCTTCACAGCTGAAAGCAAGTACCGGTATACCATACTTTTTCTGCGATGCAGCTGCAACTGCCTGTATATCGTCACCAATAAGTCCAACAGGACATGTTGCATATATTCCTATGGCTTTTGGATGAAAAATTTCAACTGCCTCGTCTATAGACTTCTGTAGTTTTCCAACTCCGCCAAATACTATATTTTGCTCCTGCATGTCAGTACCAAAAACATATTCATTGAAATTTTGTCCGCCTTCTTCAGCTTTTGACTTAAATCTTCTTCCGCCCCAGGTATAAAAAGAACATCCTACCGGACCGTGAGTTATATGAACCATGTCCTTGATAGGTCCCATGACAACTCCCTTACACCCTGCATAGCAGCAGCCTCTTGCTGTAATTACTCCTGGTATAGTTCTTATATTGGCTGCAATAACCGGATTAGGTGTTTCTTCTGTCTTCACAACAATATGCTGTTTTCTTTTTTTATAGGTTTTAGCCGGATATGGTTCCAAAACTTCATCAATTATTTGATTCAATTCCTTTTTCATAAAATCATCCTTTCATAAAAACTAAATAGCTGCGTCTCCTGTTTCTTCTGTTCTTATTCTTACAGCATCTGTAACACTTGATACAAATATTTTTCCATCTCCAGGATTTCCTGTTCTATTTGTAGCTATTATGGTATCCACAACTTTCTTTGCATCTTCATCTTTTGTCAATATCACAATCAACCTCTTTGAAACCAATCTATGAACTTCAGATAGCTGTTCCATAACTCTTTCATCAGTTTCAACTGCTGTATCTTCTTCGGATATATAATTTTTTATTACAGAAAAATCTACCTTCTTCTTACCACGTCCAAGTACCGGTTTACATGTAATAGAAGGAAACCCAGCTTCTGCAAGAGCATCTTTTGTCTTGCCTACCATATTTATTCTAATGATAGCAACAACTTCTTTCATACTGCATTCCTCCTTATTATAATTCGCTTGTACCAGAACTTATCGTGTATGCCTCTTCTACAGGAGATATAAATATCTTTCCATCTCCAAAAGCTCCCTTGCTTCCAGTTTTGGCGTTTTTTGTAATAATTTTTACAATATCATCCTTATCCTCATCTTTTATTACTATAAGCAGCATTTGTTTTGGAATTTCATCATAAAAAATCTCACCAACTTTTACTCCTCTTTGTTTACCTCTACCAACCACATCAAATTTAGTAACTGCTGGAAATCCAGCATCGCATAATTCAGAAAGCACAGTTGTAACCTTCTCCGGTCTTATGATAGCTTTTACCATTAACATCGTTGAACACTCCCCTTTTTTATGTTAAAATATAAACATTATTAGAATTTAGTCGATTCTAATATTTTTTGTGTGTATCTCTTTAATTGGCTTGTTTTTAAGAGATACACTCTTTCTTAATTTTTTCCTTTCCGCATTCTGTACTCATTTTATGCATCCATAAGACCATATTCCATCATGATTGCTTCCAGTTCTTCCTGTGCCATAGGTTTTGGTATTACAAACATGTCATTTCCATCTATAGCCTTGGCTAGTGATCTATATTCATCTGCCTGTTTAGCTTTTGGATCATACTGTATAACAGTCTGCTTGTTTATTTCTGCCTTTGTGACTTCAGGACTTCTCGGTACAAAGTATATCAACTGACTTCCCAGTTTTTTAGCAAATGCATCAAGCAATTCTTGCTCATTTGCAACCTTTCTGCTGTTACATATGATACCGCCTAATCTAACTCCACCTGCATTTGCGAACTTGCTTATACCCTTCGATATGTTGTTTGCTGCATACATTGCCATCATTTCACCACTGGCTACTATATATATTTCCTGCGCTTTTCCTTCACGTATTGGCATTGCAAATCCTCCACATACAACATCACCAAGTACGTCATAGAATACATAATCCAAATCATCAGTATATGCTCCCAACTGTTCAAGCATATTTATTGAAGTTATTATTCCCCTTCCTGCACATCCAACTCCTGGTTCAGGTCCACCGGATTCAACGCATTTTATTCCTTCAAACCCAGTCTTCAAGATCGACTCAAGATCAACATCTTCTCCTTCTTCCCTCAATGTATCAAGAACTGTCTTCTGAGCTAGTCCACCTAAAAGTAATCTGGTAGAATCTGCTTTTGGATCACATCCTACTACCATTATGTGCTTTCCCATCTCTGCTAATCCTGAAGTAAGATTTTGTGTCGTTGTGGATTTTCCAATTCCACCTTTTCCATAAATAGCTACTTGTCTCATTTTCCATTCTCCCTTATTTTTAGATTTTTTAAGACCTGAATTTCGTATTTCAAAATCAAGTCTTTAATAATTTATAACACAATATATCACATTTAATTCAAAAACACAACACTTTTTTAGTAATCTATTAAAATAATGCTATTGAAAATGTTATTATTTTAAATAGAGCCCTGATAATTATTATTTTAACATTCATCCACTGATAATCGTTCTCAGCTATCAGTGGATGAATGTTAAAATATGTTTAGTTATATTTAGTTATACAATGATAAAATCATAAATTATTACGTTTTATAACTTTTTATAATCTTATATAACATATATAATATGTAGATACTATTTTTATTATAAAAAATATAACTTCAATTAAATAAAGTTGTATTTTTATGGAATGTGTATTAAAATCATTATAAATAATGATTGATTCTTACCACACTCATAAATGAGAGGAGGTACTTTTTATGTTAGATAATACAGCTTTAACTCCACAAGAAGTAGCTGAAATGCTTAAAATAGCTAAAAATACAGTTTATGAATTAATTAAAAGAGGCGAATTAAATGGGTACAAAGTCGGTAAAAAAATAAGAGTAGACTTAAAGGATGTGGAAAATTATAAAAATAAAACTAAAAATACCAAGTCCATTCAATTTAATCCCGTCAAAAATGACAGTCTGGAATATATAGATATTTTTTCCCAGCAGAATATTGTCAATAACAATAATGATTTTATAATATGCGGTCAGGATGTACTTCTCGATATTTTGTCAAGATATATAGAACTTTACTCCCCAAATATTAGAACTTTTCGTTCATATGTAGGAAGCTACAATGGACTATTGGCTCTCTATCTTGGTAAAATACAGGTGGCTACAGCCCATTTATGGGATGGAGAATCCGGACAATACAATATTCCTTTTGTAAGAAGGTTGATTCCCGGTATTCCCACAGTAATAATTCATTTAGCCTGTAGAATGCAGGGATTTTATGTTCTTAAAGGAAACCCTAAAAAAATTCAGAGCTGGGATGATTTAAAAAGGCCTGACTTAACTATAATAAACAGGGAAAAAGGATGCGGCACCCGAATTTTATTGGATGAACATCTTCGTCTACTTAATATAGATGGAAAATCCATAAATGGATACAACCGGGAATGCTTTTCTCATCTTGCTGTAGCAAGCACTGTGGCAAGAGGCGGTGCAGATTTAGCCATAGGCAATGAAAAAACAAGTCTTCAAGTCAAGAATGTAGATTTCATACCTCTTCAAAAAGAAAGATATGAACTGGTCATAAAAAAAGAAGATATAGATAAATCTCCATTCAAAACAATAATAGATATAATACGTTCCGATGAATTCAAATCCGAGTTACTAGGAATAGGTGGTTATGATTTAACGGAAACAGGCAACATCATAGCTGAATTATGATGCTGCAAATATCTCAATTCCATTGATTTCTCAATTTGCCTAATTTTTAACAATGTATCCGCTTTGAATAAATTGATACATTGTTAAAAATACTTTGCCAGATTTTAATTCAAATCATATACTTATTAAAAATATTCACGTGTTATGCACATATTATCAACAGTATATTGTGCATAACTTAACCTGTTGTGCTAAAAGATAAACTTTCATAAATAGGATATATACTCCATTGGCTTTAAATATTGTTTGTCTGAATTCTTTTGAAAATTGATTTACAGTTTTCTTTCTTTTCAAATTTTAGTTCTGAAATAAATTTATCTCCAATATATCCTTTATCACCTATTATAGTTACTGGCGATAGATAGGATGTTAAATCCCATACTGCTGCCCTATCATCAATATTGACAGGAGTTAAAATAAAATCAGTCAGATATCCATCAAGTGTTGTGAGGGCATGCAATTTAAAGCCATAGTAGGTTTCCTTCTTGAAGAGGCACACCTGCTGTAGGCAACTTTCGGCTTAAATGCTCTATGGAAATGGGCTCTTCCAAATTCACAAACTGGAACCGGCATACTGTCAATTATCCTGTATTGCTCATATTTATTGATTATTATCATCTTACATATTTTTACGTTTTTAAAAGATAGTATCAATTTTACGAGTGCCGAATATTATAATTATTGGACAGAAGATTATATCTATAATAAATAAAAACAAAGGAAGTGCATAATATATGGCTGCATTATCAGTGGATTTTGATACACCACAAACAGCTTCTGGACAAGTGGTTAATATAACTGGAACTGTACCTGTAGGTTCAATCTACGTTGAAGCTATCCAATTAGATGTTCTCAGAGCTGACTCTAGTCATCAATACTTTTCTATATCAAATGTTTATGACAATTCATCAGGCACAGCTGTACTAGCAGTTAACGATACCGTAAATCTTGCTATAGTTCCAAAATTAGAAGCAACTGAAACCGTAACATTAACTAGCTATGGAGCTTTAGAAGCTCAAATAGTTGAGGCATAATATAAACCAGATGGCCAGAGCATGAAAATGCTCTTGGTCATCTATTATATTATTTAATTTGGGGTGATATATTTGTATTCATTTATGATTCCAGCAAGTAACAGCCTTACAGTGACAGATAAAATTTCAAATGGCAATATTCATAGTTACAAGTTAACAGTAGGATGTGACGGTCAGTTTGAATATTATAGTTTACTTTATTTCAACATTGCTTCATTACCAAATAATATTACAGTAGACAAGGCTGAATTAGTACTATTTAAATGCGATGGTTTTCACAATAATAAAAATGTTGAATTTACAATCTCTCCAATATATGATTATTTCAGCATATACACCACCTATTCAAGAATTCCCTCATTCAATAATTTTAGCCAGGCCAAATTCTGCCCAATGACATCAAAGGCAGCAATTGTCATAGATATAACACATATAGTTTCTTCATGGATTGAAAATATCTCATCTAACAAGGGTATAATAATCTATAACATATGGAATAATTGTATGGCAAGTTTTGGATCGGAACTTGCAAAAGAACAACAGATGGTCCCGTTTATAACTATAAAGGCCAAACATAAAAAGTGCACCTTGCCACCTGAAAACAAAAAATCTCACTGTGATTATAATTTTCATCTGGCACTACAAATAATTAACAACTGCAATACAGGCACTTCCCCAATTCCTCCAGATTCAAGCCTTGTAGAAGTTACAGTAACAGGAACAGTTGCCAGCCAGTCCACCTTTGTGGCAATGATAGAAGTAATTGTAACTCGAAGTAGTGGCACAATAGACAAATATTATGTTTCAGATGAATACGTGAATCCATCCCGTGAACCTCTTAACATAAACAAAACATACTCAATTCCTGTAGTACCACCACTTGCTCCCGGCGATACTGTAACCAGAGCCAACGTTTATGGTTCCTACAAAGATTCTTAAATAAATAAGTACGGAAATTAGCATAAAAATGAACTCCGTATGTTTTATCACGTTTCAAGCTTATTACTCTAAACTTTTCCCCACGCAAAATAAGCACCCCAAATAACGGATGCTTATTTAAAAAGGAGATCTATTAAAACATAACCCAGTGGTGGTTGCACTTAAGTTTATAGTGCCCCGCAACCACAGACACCTGATTGTAATAATAGGGGGAACTATTATTTTTAAGATATCTCTTAATATGTTTATTATTTTACAAGTCATTTATTGAAATTTGATGTCATATTCATTAATTATTTGTAACAAAATATATTATTTTTATGAACAACAAAATAAGCACCTGAGGGGCTGGCTCAAAATGCTTATTTGTATATAGGGAACTATTGTGTTAAACTTATCTGAATTACAACTTCGATTATTATTTTATCTTTGCGCTGTTAAGAGCATATTAACCTCAGGTTAAATTGATGGCACCCGGAATTAATCTACTGCTTTATAAATCCCCTGCCCATTTAGGCACTGTCAGGAGGCCTGGTGGGTTCTGTTATAAAAGAGAACTTTCATCTTAGCCACGATCGATTATCTATAGTATATACTACTTTTACATGGATTTTGTCCCAAATTTGTCTCACGATTTTTTACTAATTAACTTTTACTCTGAATTCCCGTACCTTTGCTTAAAAGATATACACAATATTAGTTCATACTTATACCCTCATTTTTAGATCTCTCCATTAATTCTTTATGAAGTGATTTAGGCATTCTTAATTTAAACTGTCCTGAGAAATTTTCTTCCTCCAATGGTTCTGGTATGAATATTCCATCTTCAAACGCTGCTTCAAGCCAATTTCTTTTTGCATCATTTAAGAGATTTATCCCTTCGTCAATTGTATCTGCACAAGTAATGCATCCTTTTAATTCTGGATATTTTAATACATATCCACCCTCTTCATCTTTTATAATTTCAATTTTATAGTTAAGATTCATGTAATATTCTATGCTTTTCTCTCTTCGGATTCTACTATGTTCCTTACCAGTTTTACATATGTAACTTTAATTGGCCTTTTGTATGGTATGGTAATTGGGTTCTTTCCATCTTTTCTGAATGTTCAGTGGCTGCTACCACCTTTAGGAGATTTTCCCTCATAGCCATAACTTTCTAAAACTTTTTTTCAACTCTGAAAATCTCATATCAGTTGAAATATTTTTTATTTCCTTTATCAGCTTATCAAATGTTGGCATTTCTTATATACCTCCTATTAATATATTATGATGTCAACATATTTTAAGTAAAAAAAATGATAGCTTTCTACTTACAACTATCACCATACAAACTTTTCCACTTCACAATATCCTCTAATATGTCCTCACGTCTCCTGTAAGCAGTACTCCTGATACCGCCATACATTTACTGGCTATCAATCCAAAGCCTTTATCCAGCTTGTATTTATAAGTAATAAAATCCATCATTTCTTTTCAGCTGCCTTATTCGAGCCCTCTTTCTGCTGAGCTTTCCACCTATATACTCCAGCTTTTCAATTTCCCATATAATGCCCCTTTCTGACGCTTCTTCACCTGTAGAGCTCGTCTGTACCTTTTCTCCGAAAGTAGGACTCATATGGCTGTCTGAGCTGATACATACATTACAGTGTTTTATGTCCCTTCAATACTTTCGACTTGGTCCTGAAGATCCCTGCAGTCAATTTCTAGTAGCTCCATTTCCTTAAGATCCCTAAAATAGCCATATAATTCTCCTTCAGTCTTTTTAAATGTCTCTTTATCAGGCACCAACATTCCCTCCCGCCTATTTATTACTTATGTCTATAAAAAACTTTGCTGCATATCTTTCCTCCCTACTTAACAGAATCATCTTCCTGCACCTGTTCACAGCCATGTCCACAACTTCAAATACCATATTTTCTTTGTCCTTTGCTTTCCCGGCCTTCCTTCTCTGCAAAATCCAGTATGTCAAAATAGCCTTTTCTCTGCAAGTTAGTTCATTCATTTAGCAACTTCCTCTCGATATACAAAACTCCGCACACTGCATCTCCTGCCAAATCATCTATGTGGTATCTTCTCTCGAATCTTCTGGTAATCCTGATTTTCTCTTTAAAACTACAAGAGGGTACTGTGATTATCTCAATTTGAACTTTCTCAAGCATTTCACCACCTACTTTTTAAGATTTTCCATGTATAATAAATTAATTTCTGTATATACTACTCGACATACTCCAATGATTTCTATATTTTATTTTTACCAGGGACTTTTATCCCTGGCTATTTTTTATTTTAAAAATTACCAGTATGATTATTTGATTTCTGCACATCCTATTGATATAAGGATATCAATGTACTCAAGATATTAGTTAGAATATTTAAAGTTATATAAATCTATAGGAAGTTTATGTGAGTTAGAATATTTTGTCTCCCGGTACATTGATACTTACTTTATGCTGGGGATGATGAATCCCCAGTACCTAATTTCCTTCGTTGATAGTTCCTATACCAAATAACATTGTGCCAGGGAGTGAAGTCCTTGGCACAATGTTATTGTAGAATTTTTATATAATATTGCCATTTGAGTTACTTATATCCTCCTTCTTATCAAGTCCATTTTCCTTTATATATTTATCTCTCAACTTCTTGGCAGTATCTATCCATACCCCAATGTTCCTATTACCTCTTTCCATCATCTCACATTAGGATCTATCAGGTTGTCTCCTTCTATTCTTCTTAAGCAGCTGTATATTAGTGCTATGACCTGTTCATTGGATATTCTCTCCATCCAGAACTCCCTGCTCTCTATGATGAATTTATATCCTGCAACTTATAGTAAACAAGCTATATATAACGAAAATAACGAAGTTACCGGTTATGTAAAAACTCTTGCAGATACCAAAAATGATGAAGTGCGATCTGTACCAATTCCTAAAAAATTGTTTAGTTTATTAAAGTTCAAATATAAAGAATTTTTAAAAGAGAAAGTTAAAAATCCTAAAAAATATAAAAAAATGGATCTAGTATTTTGCAATAAGGGTGGAGATTTTTTAAATGACAAGACTCCTCTCAGAGCAGTAAAAAAAATATATAAAGAATTAAATATATCTAGTGATTTGACTTTCCATAGTTTAAGACATACATATGCAACTAGGCTCTATGAACAAAATGGTGACTTAAATGTAATTCAAGCCTTACTTGGACATATAGACATAGATACTACGCGAAAAACTTATGTTCATGTATCTGAAGAACGAAAAAAAGAAGCAACCAGTTTACTGGATAACTTCCTTGATTGACTACATTTATTTTACTACAGTTTTTACTACATTTGTACTACATTTTAATAAATCCTAATGAAACGTTATTTCCTTAAGCCATTGATTTTATGCCATTCTTGAAGCTTAATAAATCTTAATAAAACCTATGGCGGAGAAAGAGGGATTTGAACCCTCGCGCCGGTCACCCGACCTACGCCCTTAGCAGGGGCGCCTCTTCAGCCACTTGAGTATTTCTCCATGTCCTACAAATAAATTAAATGGCGGAAAGAAAGGGATTCGAACCCTTGGTACGGTCACCCGTACGCCGGTTTTCAAGACCGGTGCCTTAAACCAACTCGACCATCTTTCCACATTTGTTTTACACAATCCGACTACTTCAACTGTAACAGCCACAACAGGAATTATTATAATATAGAAACATTAAACTGTCAAGAAAAAAATCTAAACTTCTGAAGTCAGGCAATATAAAGATTACCTCCTCCGTAGACGATTATGTATATAGCAGTTTGTGGAACAATTCTAGGATATAATTATACAACAACCACACCGGAGAAAGTAGAAGCCTACACTGGTAGCAACCCAAGTTACACAGATGTCCTTTCCCTAGCACCGGTATCATGTGGATTTGACGCACCAATAGTTCTAGTCAAGTCAGATGTAACCAAAATATCTAATACACCAGGATTGCAGGAATACCTTAATAAGTATGTGCCAAAAGACCTTAGCGACAATAGATATTCGACATACGTGGCAGGAAACATAAACTATAGTTTGTATGAGAAATTGCCAAGGTCTGAATCAGGCGGTAAGAGCAGTGATATAGACCATGATAAGTATTTGAGCAACTTGGTTATAAATAAAACTTTTACAAATATAATTGATACATCGACCTTCATAGTAGCCAACGGACAAAACTTCCCAGATGCCCTCGGCGGAGCAGCCCTAGCAGGAAAACTACAGGCACCAATTCTTTTTACTGGAACAGACATGAGAAAAACCTATACATTCAATATACCATATAGTGGTGGTATTATGGCAGACAAAGAAACTGCCAGTGAAGCAGAGAGAGTCCTTATTTATCCATATATAGAGAGACAGGTGCAGGAAAAGGTGTCTATAAGCTCGGAGGTACCGCAGTAGTTCTAGACAATGCGGTAAACAGGTTTAGATGAAGTCAGCAAAGAAAGATTGTGGATATTAAGCTTGGTTGTCCTGCTCGTAGGGACTGGATTTTTAGATAATGTAAGTGCTGTAGGCGAATATGGATATGGATATATAGTTTACAGGTGTGTAGATGTAGACAACCAAGATACAGATATATACCAATTTAAGACTATTCCTGTTAACTTAAACGTTGGTACCACCGCCAACTACAATATACCAGTACCAGGCATAGACGGATACATCATTGAACATGTTACTGTAGACGGTACAAATAAAGGGCAACCAGAATCTTTAAGTGTGACAGTAACCTCAGCTAACACAGTCTATAACCCAGTAAGAGCTATGATGTATTATACAAAAGCCAGCGCAAACCTAACTCTGATTGTTTATGCTGGCACTATTCATAAAGATGGCACAACGAACCGCAGGTGGTATCGGCAGGACAGAAATTGACAGTCAATGCACCTTCACCATCTAATACTAATCAAGTGTACCAAGGATACACATTCGAGGAGAATGAAAGTATTAGAGGGGCAGATAAGTCAGTAAGTGTTACAATTGGCAATGAGAGCAAGGCTGTTTATTTTTAGTACAGCGAACCTACAAATCCAATTGATCAGGTAACTATAATAGCAGGCCACCACGTATTAGACCCTAAATCCATGAAAGTGGTTAACAAAACATCAGGACCATACGCTGGAGTGGATTACTTTTCACGTGTGCAATCCACTGTTGATATAACAGAAGCTGATGCTAAGATTGGATATGTTAAGGAAATAACGGTATCAGACCCTGCAAACGGAGCTTCTAAGCCAGGATATACACTACTGTGCATTGCCAGAAGCACCAGAAGTAAGAGGAACACCAAACTCTTGCTTACAGCAATATGTGACACCACCAGGTATAGTACAATCAACATCATTCAAAATTAAAGTATCGGCAGCAATTTCCAATGTATTCCACCAGGCACACCGCCACTTGAGCCAGAACAGCCTGACTCCAGTAATATAATATTCACTCCAAACCAGACATCCTTGACGTTTTACAAGACTAAAAAGCCAGGCTGGAGTAATGAAGGTAAGATAAGGCAGGGACTACGTAATACCACCGTTCCATTGAAGTGGTGAGTACCCGGTATTATATTTGCCATCACCTTCTTCTGTAGTTTTCTGATAATTAAAATCCAAATTTAAAAAAAGTCCAAAAAAGTATTACTCTTTAATGGACTTTCATTAATTTATTTTATTATTTCTTTTCCTGCCATATAAGGCTTAAGTACTTCTGGTATCTCAACAGTTCCATCCTGTTTCTGATAATTTTCAAGTATAGCTGCAACGGTTCTTCCTATAGCTACTCCCGAACCATTTAAGGTATGAATATATTTTGGTTTATCTTTTGGAGTTTCCTTATATTTTATATTTGCACGTCTCGCCTGAAAATCTTCAAAATTGCTGCAACTGGATATTTCTACATATCTATTATAACTTGGCATCCAAACTTCTATATCATATTTAAGTGCAGCTGTAAAACCAAGATCACCTTTACATATTCTTACTACTCTGTATGGCAATTTCAATCCCTGAAGTACATCTTCAGCATCCCTTGTTAACTTTTCAAGTTCCTCATAGGATTGTTCCGGTTTTGCGAACTTAACAAGCTCAACTTTATTGAATTGATGCTGTCTTACAAGTCCTCTGGTATCTCTTCCTGCAGAACCTGCTTCTGATCTAAAACATGCACTATAGGCCACATGCTTTATAGGTAAATCTTCACCTTTTAAAATTTCATTTCTATATAAATTTGTTACTGGAACTTCTGCCGTAGGTATTAGAAAATAGTCATTGTTTGCAATTCTAAAAGCATCTTCCTCAAATTTTGGAAGCTGACCTGTACCTGTCATACTTGTTCTATTAACCATGTATGGAGGTAATATTTCTTCATAACCATGCTCTACAGTATGAACATCCAAAAAATAACTTATAACAGCCCTTTCAAGCCTTGCTCCCAATCCTCTATAAAAAGTGAATCTTGAACCTGAAACTTTTCCGGCTCTTTCAAAATCCAATATATTCAAATCCACACCTATATCCCAATGCGCTTTAGGTTCAAAACCAAATTGAGTTGGTTCAGACCATCGCCTTATTTCCACATTATCTTCATCAGATTTTCCTTCTGGAACTTGAGGATTAGGTATATTAGGTATTCTCAGCATTATATGCTGTATTTTATCCTCAATTTTTGAAAGACTCACATCATATTCCTTTATTTTTTCAGACAGCCTTTTCATTTCAGATAAAAGATTATCTGCATTTTCACCTTTTTTTTTCATCTTGGCTATATTGGCTGAAGCTTCGTTTCTATTTTTTTTCAATTCTTCAACTTCAACTAAGATATTTCTTCTATTTTGATCCAATGATACAACTTCATCTATATCAGATAGATCAAAATCCTCTCCTCTATTTGATAAAAGCTTTTTTATTTCTTCTGGATTATTTCTTATTCTCTTTAAATCCAACATATTATACAGTCCTCCTTAACTTTATAAACACAAAAAAGGAGCTTCTATCCCTCCAAAGGGACGAAAATCTCCGCGTTGCCACCCTAATTAATCAGACTAATATCTGACTCTCTTTAAAATATAACGGTTATACCGAACTGAATTTGACAGCTACCTCCAAGCTGGATTCATAATATTACAATACCAGTTTCCACCAAAATACTGATTCTCTTGAATTTGTAGTATTATTACTGAACTCTTCATAGGCCAATTAATTTTTGCCTTAATTATATATGAAATAAATTTTTATGTCAATAAAAACCTTTTTTTGATTTAAATAAATTAATTACTTCTCTATTGCTTTATTTCATCTGACATGTATTTTGCCGTTTGTGAACGCTTATAGTCTGTATTCCACTGAGAATATCTGCTATCACTGCGATGATCCTCCAGTTTATAATTTTCTTTTAGAAAATTTCCAAAATCTTTACTTACCTTAGTAGAACCGCTAATATTTAAATGACCTGAATTGTACATTTCATTTTTGAAATCAAATCCTATTTCATCCATTTTATCATTATAATTTATAAATTGAACATGATTTTTCTTTGCAACTTCTGCAACTTTATTAAACAATTTGGCTTTTTGCTTAGACCACGCATCTGATTTAGAATCCGCATTATAATCACAGGGCGTATTTACTAAAATCAATTTCAAATTATTCTTTTTACATAAGTCTATTATCTTATCTAAATAAAGTGATGCTTTAGGTGCAAGATCTACTGTCCCAGAAATTGTATTTGAAGTTTGATTATAAGTTGAACTGTCCTTTCCATATTTTTTAGTTCCAGCAGCAAATCCTTTTGCATAATATTCCTCAGCACTATTATAATTGAAATCCCTATATATTAATTCATTCCATCTATAATGATATTTTAAGAGCGGAAATAAATAGCTTACTATATCTTTGGGTGGTACACAATTTTTAATTGTATCTAATTTATTCAAAGAAAATTTCATATTGTCAATGGCATTACTTATATATCCTTTGTCACCATATTCTGCTATTCTTGTCAAGTAATAAGCATCAACCACTACAATAGGATTTTTATGATTTTTTAAAACTTCTTTTAAAATATAATAAGTTATATCTATTGATTGACCACCTGTAGCATAATTAAAACTTGTTATTCCATAGTCATGCCATAATACATTTGGATCTATGCCACTATTCATATGGCTTCCTCCCATTAAGACAACATCATATTCATTTCCAGTATGGTTATATAAACCTTCAATTAATTTACCTCTATGATTTGTTTTCAATATAAATATTGGAGTAATAAGATTAATTATAACCATTAAAAAAGTAAATAGAAGCAGAGCTTTTACAATTGCCTTTTTAATCACAAATATGCCTCCTAGAAATTAGAATATATAAATTCTTGAACATTATATCCATCTCCATATATACCGAATATCAATATAACTATTATTGAAGTCACATATAAAGACCACCTCAATACAACATTCTTTTTTAATAATTCATCTCTCACATCTTCTTTTCTCTGCATTAAATCAACTATTAAAACTACAATCAATCCCAATATTCCAATTAAAAAATTAGGTGAATCCAAACCAAGTTTGTATAATGAACCATCTGTAAATATCGATGGATTAAAATATGCCATATTTTTAATTAGTATTATAGAACTTTCAAAAGAATTTGCCCTAAAAAATAGCCATGCAAAATCAATCAACACAAAATTAATCAGTACTTGAGTCAATTTATATGTAAAAGTATATACTTTTATATTGAATTTATGGATCAGCTTTTTCTTTACAGGATTAAGCACTTTTCCAATAATATAATACATGCCATGCAAGAATCCCCAAATTATAAAAGTAAAACCTGCACCATGCCATAGACCACTTACCAAAAACACAACCATAACATTAAAGTAAGTTCTTAGTTTACTACACCTGCTTCCTCCCAATGGGAAATACAAATAGTCCATAAACCAGCCTGTAAGTGACATATGCCAGCGCTTCCAGAATTCCTTTATTGATTTTGAAAAATATGGTCTTTCAAAGTTTTTTGATAATTTGAATCCCATAACTTCTGCCGCACCTATCGCTATATTGGAATATGACGAAAAATCACAATAGAGTTGAAATGCAAAAAATATCGTAGCTATTATTATTTGAAATCCTTTATAATTTCCTGGATTATTATATACTGTATTTACTACTTGACCTATTCTATCCGCAACTATAGTTTTCTGAAAGTATCCCCACAGCATTAAAAGCAATCCATTTTTCACTCTATTATAATCAAAATAATGCTTTTCATCAATTTGGTGTATAAAATTCTTTGACTTTTGAATCGGTCCCGATAATAGCTGGGGGAAAAATGATACAAACAATGCATACTTTCCTAAATTTTTTTCTGCCTTGACATCTTTTCTATAAACATCAATTATATAACTTAAAGCCTGAAATGTATAAAACGAAATCCCCAGTGGAAGCAGAAAATCAAATTCCGGTACATCCATAATGATATTAAAATGTGAAAAAAATCTTTCAGTAGCTGTAATAAAAAAATTATAATATTTAAACAGCGCCAAAATACCTACATTACTTGATACACTCAAAAAAACCAATGTCTTTCTTGTCTTTATGTCATTTGCTTTTTCTATTAACAACCCACCCACATATGTAATTATTGTAGATATACCAATCAGAACCACATATTTAGGATTATAACTCATATAAAAATAATAGCTTGCTATAAGAAGCCATATCCATCGTATCCTATGCGGTATAATAAAATAAATAATAGTTACAATAGGGAAAAAAATCAAAAATTGTATTGAGTTAAAATACAAATTACAGCATCTCCTTGGTTATTTTACAAAAGTAATTTAGTAATACATGCAATTATATATTATCCCATCTATATGTCAAGTTAGTGACAATGCCCTTAAAATACCATTAGCTGAAATTATATAAATATTTCACAAAGCTGTTTCAGAATCATCTCAGGTGTATAATGACGTACATCTCTTTGAAATGAATAGTAATCTCTGCTTAAAGCCATTAATAACATGTCTGCCCTAAATATACTGTCAAAATGCGTATGATCATTCTCATTCATTGCATCAAATAATTTTACTAATATTTGATGCAATTCATCAAACAGAGGATTGGTCATTTTTGATTTAAGTGAATTATTTGACGGCGCTGCCTCGACTCCTGTAAGCAATTGAGCTTTTTTCTCCCTAAAACAGATAAATAATCTGAGCACCTCTTTTAACCGCTGATTTGGAGGATCAGAGTGATTTTGATCCAGATATTCCTGAATGCCGTCAAAAAGTAAATCAGCATTGTCTTTAATTAAATCAAGACACAATTCACCTTTATTTCTATAGCGTCGATAAAGTGTTCCGGAACCAACCCCTGCTTCATTGGCAATTTGATTCATGCTAACTTGTTCTACACCATATTCTTCAAATAATTTTACAGCTGCATTCAATATTCGCTGGCGATTCTCGGCTGCATCACGACGTTCGGAATAAAATTTAAATTTGGTTGATTTAGAATTCATTTTACCATCACTTCCTAAAATTAATTATAAAATCCCCTTGACAAATGGAGATGTCTCCGCTTATACTAATATATAACTGGGGAGCTCTCCGTTTATTCTAACATAAAAAGAAGGAGTTGTAAAATCAATGCAAAATCATAAAAGTAAAGAAGCACTATTGGTTATGGATATGCAAAATGGTATAATATCACGTTTCTTACAAGATGAGAAGGTGGTGCTTCCATTCCAAAAAGCTGTCGAAGCCGCACGAAGACATCTTGTTCCAATTATTTTCGTGAGAGTTGCATTCAGTCAAGGATATCCGGAAATCAATTTTCAAAACAAGTCGTTCTCAATAATTTCTGAATCCAGCAGAATGACGGTATATGATATCGCGGCACAAATTCATGAATCTTTAAAACCTAAGCCAAATGAACCAATAGTTACAAAATTCAGAGTCAGTGCCTTTACCGGGAGTAATCTTGAAATCATACTGCGTTCACAACAGATTGACACTTTAGTCTTAAGCGGAGCTGCTACAAGCGGTGTTATTTTATCGACATTGAGGGAAGCTTCAGATAAAGACTATAAACTCAAGGTACTTTCAGATGCATGCATTGATTCAGATAACGAGGTTCATCGTATTCTCATGGAAAAAATATTTCCTAGACAGTCAGATGTGCTTACTGTTGATTCCTGGACAAGTACTCTCAATTAAAAACTGCAAAAATGAAAGGAGTTAATTAATAATGCAAGGTAAAAATCCATTCCCATTGAGATTTGTAGCCCCTCTTTATATGGGATCTACACTTAATCCGATAAATAGTTCACTGCTTGCAACTGCACTAGTACCGATTGCTTTATTCATGCATGTATCTGCTGCTAAAACCACAATACTAGTTTCAGCACTTTACCTTGCAAGCTCAATAGTTCAACCTACTTCAGGCAAATTGTCAGAGGAATTCGGACCAAAGCACATATTCCTAACTGGAATTTTTTTAGTACTATTGGGCGGAATAATTGGTGGATTTGGCAAAAGCTTAACCATGTTGATTGCAGCACGAGTTTTCATAGGTATAGGAACTTCCACTGCTTATCCATCTGCAATGCTGCTAATCCGACGTCGAGCTGATGAAGCTGAATTGTCTGAACCTCCCGGCAACGTACTTGGTGCACTTCAAATTGCCGGAATAGCATCAAGTGTTGTGGGGCTTCCAATAGGTGGAGTATTAGTAGGGGTATTTGGATGGCGTTCAACATTTTTCATCAATATTCCTGTCACATTTATTGCGTTTTTAATGGCTGTATTATGTATACCAAAGGATACACCAATAAAGGCCGAAAAAAATGCAATCAAAATATTATCACGAATTGACTGTATTGGTATTATTGCATTTGCAGTAACCATGATCTCTCTTCTTGTGTTTTTATTTTCTATACCAAAAGTGAATTTAATTGCACTGGGTATAGTCATCATATGCAGCATAAGCTTAATTTTGTGGGAGCTTAAAGTAGAGCATCCATTTATTGATATACGCATGCTTAGCAAAAATCCTGCACTTACTCGTACTTATATACGTCTTGCATTGCTTACTCTATGTATCTATACAGTGCTATATGGTTTCACCGAATGGCTTGAAGCCGATCATGGAATTAGTTCTTCAGAAGCTGGATTGCTACTGCTGCCTATGAGCATACTTTCAGCAATAGTGATTTCACCTGTTTCAAGACGAAATCTTATACGCGGCCCGTTAATTTTATCTGCAGTATCTTCAATTACAGCTTCTTTTGGTATTCTGTTTTTAAATTCAGATACACCAATAATTTATATTATGATCATTACCCTTATATTTGGTATAACTATGGGAACAATGACCAGCAGCAGCTCAATTGCTCTATACACTCAGGTCACTGCAGAGCAGATTGCCACAGCTTCAGGTCTTCTTCGTACTTTTGGATATATAGGCTCTATTGCCTCCTCAGCTTTAGTAGGTATAGTATTTCATACAAAAGTTGCGGATTCCGGACTCCACCTCATTGCAGTCATCATGATCATTGTAAGTGGAATAGCATTGCTAATAACAATTTCTGATCGAACAATTAAAAAAACTGCACTGTATTAAAAAAAGCCCAGCTATTTACCGTAAAAAATCTACAATAAATAGTTGGGCTTTTCAGCTCTATATTGAACTGGTACTTCTGACTTCATAAGAATTTCATCTTTTTTGGATTCTTGTTTTAACCTTGTTACTTTTGCTACAAGCATTTTTATATCCTTATTTGACATATTCCTCATTTTTTGATAGTATGATGTCATACCATTTGTTGACGTAATTATTAACGTAAAATTCATTTATTTGCCCTTTCGAGGGCCTTTTTTTTTTTCTGTTTTTCAAAACTTAATCAACATTCTCCGCTTGTAATCTTACAAACTTAGGACAGTTCTTGTTTTTGTTGCATAAGTCATCCATCTATCTCCCCTTTTTAAATAACATTTGTTTAATTCAATTTTTTCTTTTCTGACAAAGAAATCGCTCACCTATTTACCAAATTTTTCATAGTAAACAAGTGAGTGATTTTTACATTCCAATATTATGAAATGCTTATAAACCATTCATATATCTATAACTGGTGCTCCCAAGAGGAGTCGAACCTGCGACCTCTTGATTACGAATCCGGTAAGGTAGGTTTTATTGCATTATCTATAATTATATTTCGTTATATTACCTCAGTATTATACCTATTTAGATTATATCTAGTATTATTAAATCACATTATTATAAATCGTATTAGGTGTATAAATAGGTGTATTAAGCTGCCATTTCTGAATAATTTACAACAAATATTTCAGCTTTATTTTTTACAACTTCTTCAATTATTTTTTCTAACTTTAATGCTACATCATTTTCAATGAAATACTCACCACATTGTTTACAAACATTTGCTGGAACATCTTTAATTATAATAATATGTCCATTTAAGTCTACAATATGATTAACTTTGCCGCGAGTTAATTTAGACTTACATAAAATGCAATTCATATAAATTACCTCCTCCTTGTTCTTAAATCTTCATACCATTCACCACTATCTGGATAATACGTTGTTATCATCCAAACATATCCTTGGCCAACGGCACATACTACATGAATTCCTTTCTTTTTATCATTAAATCCCAATATTAAGCAGCTTGGAAATGGATAGTCACTTTCATAATACTCTATTATTTCACCACTCATCACACAATCAATAACATCTTTTATCTTTATTTTTCTTTGGTGCATTCGGATAAGTATATGACCACGCCATTGTACTTTATTAGATTTTAAAAGTTGTCTTATGTTATATATATTAAGGTCCAATATAATTTCTCCTCTTAAGTAAATAATATTCTCTTCTGTTACTGCTTTTCATTAATAAAGTTATGATTAAATAAATTATTATACTTATAATTTATTTTTTAATAGCTTCTTTAAAGTTTACAAATCATTCTTTACTTTCATAATTATAAAATGTACGTTCATTCCTTTTCTCTCCACATTCGTCAAAAATGGCAATACATTTATTTGTTTTTCATATTCTTGAACACTTTGATTATATATTGAAACTACAGTGTTATATTTAATGACAAATCTATCATTCACTATATACTCACTGTATCCTTTATTAATATTATATCATGATCCCAGTTTATATAAACATACATCCTAAACTATTTATTAACAAAATTCTCTTTAACCAAATTTATCAGTGATAATCTTTTTTTTCTAGTAATTGATTTATTATAGTATTGCTTTACCAAGATATAATATTCTACAGATTGTCCTAATTCATATATTAATGATAACTCTAACTCATTTATATATTTTTCTAATTCATCTTCTGTAAATGAAACAATATTATCAAATAAAAAATTATTATTAAATTAATCATTACACTCTTTTTCAAGATCTTGTTTATCCATATATCCTAACCATACACCTCTTGTTTGTTTATTTTTCTTCAAAATATTCACCTAATTTTTTCTGTAAATCAAAAGCATGATTATATTCTATATATTCAATACCTGCTATATCTGAAACTGTTTTTGTTTCCTTATCTCTAATTATTATTGTTTCTTTACCAAGTCCATATGATAATCCTAATTCTAGCATAACATTTGGATTCATTCCCGATATATTAAATATTAGATATTTACTTGACTGCATCTCATTGCATATTTTACACATTATATCTCTATTTTCAATTTCTTTATTTGCTTTATATATATTAAATCCTAAATTTTCTAAAACAATTTTTATTCCCCACTAATAGCTATCAAAGTATTTATCATCGAAAGGCATTCCAATAAATACTTCTCTACTATCTAAATTTGGATTTAACGGGCATCCTTTTGATCCTACTTTTAAACATTTTCTCATCTAATATACGGGTATTTCTTTATTAGCAATTTTGCTTAATTCAAAATCCTTTTGTTCTATAACTAAATTAATGATTTTTCTAATAAAAATTTTTAACCTTTCAATTGAAGACATTCTTATTGTTTTTTTACTATCAGAATAATCATATGAATTTAAATAGAACTTGTCTAATTTTATATTAATTAACAAAGAATATTTCCAAATAAGTTGATTTAATCTTCTTACCCAATCTTCTACTATGTCAGAATATATATATTTATTGTTATCAATATAATATTGCATTTCCTCTAAGTTCGCCTATATAATAATTAAATTTATCAATATTATTACTCATAAAAATACCCCTAAAATTAATTACTTCATTTTATATTATTACATTAAAAATTTAAGCACCAATAAAAATAATTTTTAATCATTAATATCTATATATAATATCACTACTATTTCCATATTATATCAAAATTTTTAATAAATCCAGAATAATTTACATAAGACTTATTCAAATGACTTATTCAAAAATTTTAGATATATATTATAACTTTGAATACTTATATAACTTATAAAAATTAATAAATATATTTGAAAGGAAGTTGATTATTATGTCAGCAGACGTAGAAACTATGTTTTATGTAAGACAGACACCTTGGCATGGGCTAGGAACAAAGGTAGATGAATCTCTATCATCAAAAAAGGCCCTTGAATTGTCAGGTCTTAATTGGAATGTCATTCAAGAACCTATTTGTACAATTGACAATATACCTATTCCCAATTATAAAGCTAATATTAGAGAAAGTGACAATTCAATACTTGGCGTTGTAACTAATAGATACAAAATAGTACAGAATAAAGAAGCCTTTTCTTTCACAGACAGTTTAATTGGTGAAGGCTGCAAATATGAAACGGCAGGTAGTTTACAAAATGGCAGAAAGGTGTGGCTGCTTGCCATCTTGCCAGACAAATATAAGATACTTGATGATGACATAATGCCTTATATAGTATTCTCGAATTGTCATGATGGTACTGGTGCCATCAAAGTTGCTATGACCCCTATAAGAGTTGTATGTAATAATACTTTAAATCTAGCTCTTTCAAATGCCAAAAGAATTTGGTCAGTCATTCATACAGGAGACATTAATGCTAAACTTAATGAAGCCGTAAAGACTCTATTTCTTGCAAAAAATTATATGAAAAATCTTGATTATGAAGCTCATTATCTAAGCAGGAAAACCATAAGTGATAAAAAGGCATTGGAATTTATAAAAGAACTTTTACCTTTACCTGATGCTGTAAGTAAAAATCAGGAGAAAAATATAAATATGCTAAGAGATGATATGAAACTGCGATATTTTGACGCTCCTGATCTCATAGATTTACCTAAAACACCATGGAGATTCATAAATGCCGTATCCGACTTTGCCACTCATATTGAACCTTTACGTAAAACTAAGAACTATAGAGGAAATTTATTTTACAAAACTATTGATGGTAATCCTATAATAGATAAAGCATATGAACTTATAAAAGAGGTTATATAGGGTGCGTTCTATTTCATTTATATAAGAAAAGAGGTTTTTACTATGGCTGAACTATTTATAAGTACTAAAAATATTTCAAAAAAAGATTGGTTGAATTTTAGAAATAAAGGTATCGGCGGTAGTGATGTAGCCGCCCTCTGTGGTATAAATAAATACAAATCCCCCGTTGAACTCTGGATGGAGAAAACAGGACAAATTAAACCAGCTGAAAGTGGTGAAGCGGCCTATTGGGGCACAAAAATGGAGCCTATAATACGTGAAGAATTTACAGACAGAACTAATCTCAAAATAGATATTGTCAATTCCATATTAAAACATGAAAAGTACAACTTTATGATTGCCAATGTAGATGGTATTACTTATGATGATAACTACGGCAATTGTATATTTGAAGCAAAAACAGCTTCTGCCTTTAAACAAAATCAATGGGAAAATAGTATACCAGAAGAATACATGCTTCAAATTCAGCACTATATGGCCGTTACAGGTTTTAAAGCTGCCTACATTGCAGTTTTAATCGGAGGCAATCATTTTAAATTTAAATTTATAAAAAGAGATGATGAGTTAATAAATATGATAACAAAGCTAGAAAATAATTTCTGGAATCATGTAATTGATAATGTTCCTCTTGAAATTGATGGTTCAAAAGCCTCTACAGAACTTCTAAACAGACTGTACCCCAATTGTCATGAAAAAAGCAAAATAACACTTCCAAATGAATCTTTGGATTTGTTAAACCAATATGACATTTATAAAGAAAAGGAGAAAGAAATTTGCCAGATAAAAAATACTGTAATAAATAAATTAAAATCTTTAATTGGCAAAAACGAGACTGCTGTAATAGAAGATAGACTTATTACATGGAAAACTATATTCTCTGAAAAACTTGACTCAAAAAAATTGAAAGATGCAGAACCTGAAATTTATAAAAAATACATTACTAAATCCACATTCAGACGATTTACTGTAAAATAAGTATCATGAAAATTCTGATTATAAGTTTCAAATCTTACAATCAGAATTTTTTTATTTAAAAATTCTAATAAAAGGAGATATACAAGATGGCAGATCTTAAAGGTAAATTAGCTAAGAAAATAAATTTAATTGAATCTAATGATAACAATAAGCTACCTAAAGAAAATTCCAATAATATAATTTTACTTAATAATTCTGAAAGTGATAAAAATATTTCTATTGTACCTGACCTTGCTATATCACTTAATGAAGCTAAAAACAGAATATTAATGCTTCAGAACTTTGTTAAGGAAATGATGATTGTAAATATAGATTATGGCTTTATACCAAACTGTACCAAACCATCCCTATTCAAATCCGGTGCTGAAAAACTTTGTGATATTTTTGGTTTCTCAAAAAAGATTGAGGTTATAAATCGAGTTGAAAATTGGGAAAAATCTTTATTTCATTATGAAATAAAGACTACTCTTATTAATAAAAAAACTGGTTTAATTGAAGCTGAAGGAATAGGAAGCTGCAATAACAGAGAACGCAAATATAAAACACAAGATGGTTACAGCATTATAAATACTATATTAAAAATGGCTAAGAAAAGAGCTTTCATTGATGCTGTGCTTTCCGCTACCCGTTCAAGCGGACTATTTACTCAGGATATTGAAGATTCATACTTTCCATCTGGTAATGATGCTAAAAATAAAAAGCCTTATACTGAACATAAATCTTCCAACACAATAAATTCTAATTCATCTCATGTAAAAAAATATATGAATAAGGATCAGCAATATACACTTATATCAATTATAAAACAAAATAATATACCAATTAATAAAGTAAAAGAACTTATGAAAAAACGTTATAAAATTTCAGAAGGTAAGAACCTCTCATCAATACAGTCAAATGATTTTATTAAGTACTTAAAAATTTATACTGCAATTTAGTAAGATTATTTTTAATAAAAAATAAATTTGGGAGGCGTTTCATGTGAAGAATTTAAATTCAAGTGTAAATATAAAAGTAGACATTACAAATACAGAATTACTGCTGGAAATTAATACAATATGTATAGAACTTTCTATAACTTTAGACCAATTTATTACTTATGCCATTAATAAATTGCTTTATGATATAAAATTTGTTCATAATATAAGATCCATTGATAAAAATGAGAGATAGTATATATTTATTCTGCTTAAGATATAAAACTTTATTCATTGTCCATATTGGAAAACATAACTTTTAATACATCCAAAGCCATTTGCTTCTGCTTTGCATTTCTACCATGTAATAATTGTTTAATTTGGTCTATATATGTATCATTGTCCATATCTATTGAATCTTTTAAGAGGTAGTCAATTGTTACACTTAACCTTCTTGTAATTCTAATTAATGTATCAAGTGTAACACTTCTCTCTCCTCTTTCTACCTGGCCTATATAGGAACTGCTCACGTCAACATCTTCAGCAAGTTTTTCTTGAGTTAACCTTAACTTTAATCTTTCTTCTCTTATTCTTTTTCCTAAAGCAACATGATCCATATGCATACCTCCACCTAATAATTTAGCGGTAATTGGTAGTATGTTTAATATGCTATTAGTATTATTTATATTGACTATTAGTTGTATATTGTTATATTATTTATATAATGGTAAATTGTTCATCAAAAATTCACGAATTAAGGAGAGTGATATTATGTCCAAAATGAAATTATGCAAAACATGTAAAAAAGAAATTGCTAAGTCAGCAAAAGTTTGCCCCTATTGTGGCGCAAAAAATAAAAGGTCAAAATTAAAAATATTTGGTATAGTTACAATTATTTTTATAATATTTATCGCAGCTATAAGTTCTTTAGGCTCTGACAATGATGATTTAGTTGATGTAGTAAAAACAGGATATCTCGGAAATTATAAATCAGTTACTGTAGCCAAAGTATTAGAAACTGATTTTAGTAAGTGTACTTGGACAAGCTTCGAATCCCAAGAAAATAAGAATGTTGTACAAGCGGATATGGAAGAATCTCTTTATGGATATACTACAAAAATTCGTCTTCAATTTGAAGTTCACAAAGATAACACATTTAAAGTTATTTTCTTAAAACTTAATGACAAACCGTTAAAAGAAGCTTACGATATAAAATTGGAATTGGATTCACTATATAATGTGTATTCACACAAGACTTCTGATAAATCTATATCAGTTGACATTGATACTACTAATGATACTTTACAAGGAATGCCTAATTATAAATATAAAAAATAAAAGGAGATAAATGAATGTTTGTAATAGCCTACTTAATCATTGCATATTGCTGTCTTACATCTCTACAAAATAGAGCAGGTGTTTTCTATTTTGGTACTTTTAGCGATTACTTCTTCGGGAAATTAGTTATCTCATTATTTTTTGGATTGATCATTATTCCAGTATGGATTATAGCAAAGTTAATCGGAAAATTAAGATAATTAAATATTATAATTTAAAATTATTGAGATAGGAGAATAATAAATGAACAAAGATGATATAATTAAAGCACTAGATAATATTATAAAGAAAGATATAATAAAGGCTGATGATTTTTGGTTATCCAATAAATCAGCATTAGTTTTCTACGGCATAGAAAACGATCTTGATTATGTATCTATAAATTGTAGACAAAATATATTTCAAAATTTGGAAAATGAAGAAAGATATTTTGAGCGTAAGAAAGGCAAAACGAAGATAATGCAATTATCTTCAAATGTTATATTATATGAAGATAATAGACCAAGAAAGTTTTGTTATAAAGACGGATTCAAAGTAGAAACAATGTATTCCATTTTATCTAAGAAATTATTTTATGGGGGATTAAAAGATAAAAAAGAAATTGAATTCTTCTTGGAACACGCTGATGAAACAGAAAAAGATAGTGATGCATAATAAAATTTAATAATTTTATTATTAAATTTTCAAATAACCGTACTAATCCTGATTATCTAGTAGGTGCAAAAGCTGCTAAAAAGATTAGTATTTAAAATATAGAAATTACTATATTATACAAATAGGACAACTCATATAAAAATTAAGTACTTTTATGAACCTGCAGTGCATTTGTGATGCATTCACAATGCCTATATCAATTATATAATATATAAACTAAAATTATTAATATTCCCTTAATTAAGTTATCTATCGTTTTTATATAAGAACATAAATATAACTTGTAAAGGAGGGTAAAAACTATGTTTAACCAATACGATGACTTATTAAGTGTAGAAGAACTTTGTGATATATTAGTAATTGGCAAAAATAAAGCTTACAAAATACTAAATTCAGGTAAAATTAAATCTTTTAGAATAGGGCGCATATGGAAAATACCTAAAATAGCTGTAGAAAAATATATATTAGAAAATAGTAATTTGCAGTAACATTTTGTTACTGCAAATCGTTTTCTGATTTGTCATGACAAATCAATTTGTCACACTGCTATATAATAAAAAATGTTAACTAATTAATTTAAACTTTATCATAATTATTTGTGATTAAAATACATTATTTATTTTTTTACTACACTAACATATAGATAAAACTTATAACTAAGTAGAGGCGAAGCCTCTACTTTTTTTTCAGGGGGAAGGGAAAGAAATCTCAAAATCCTATGGATTTTTCGATTTTCCCTTCCCCCTGAAACCCCCATCCTTATTATATCTTTTATATGTAAAATATATATCATTAAAAGGAAAATCCTTATTATTTATTCTAGTCCTTAATGTATCTTCTTTCAATATATCTTTTCTAAATATATCAGAATTTATATAATTTAGACTTTTATTAAAATAACTATTGCAATATTTGTATACAACATAGGATATATTAATCTGTAATGCCTCCAAACCAAATGTATCTTTAAACTCTTCATCACCTTTATATTTATAAAATTGCTGATAATCATATTCATCTAAATTTTTATAAATATATGTCTTCATTAAATCCTTAACACAAGATATGATATCATTTTCACTTTTACAATTCAGTTTAATTTTTATATACCTTGAGATTAAACTATAAAATATTTTTATGAGGATTGGAATAATTGTTTTACTTAAATAAATTAAAATTGCTTCAGTTGAAAGATAATAATAACCACTAATATATCTATTTGTTAATAAATCAAGCCTTTCTATATACTTATTCCTAGAAAATACCATGGGAAAATTTATTATTGGACATAAATCCATTAATTTATTACACATTGATTCATAATTATCATAATCTCGTACTTTCCTGGTTACTTCAAATAAAAAGGAAATACTAAAAAATCTTTCTATTAAGTATGCCTTTATAAGTTTGTCCATAAGCAAATCACAATTTTCATTTTCATAGATTTTTTTCATAAATACTTTCCATTTATTATAAAACTGTATTATATCTGTAAACTTCATTCCAAATTTATATTTAGGATTATAAGGACAATACTTCCAATTCTTATACGTTATATAAAAAATATATGGATCTAAATTAGTTTCATATTTATCATATTTTTTACCTTTATTCAATGTAGATGTTTCTTCAAAAAAACATTTATTAAACTCAAATAATGAGTCTATATTTTCTTTATTATTTTTATAAATTTCAAATGCGTCTTTACAATTTGTACTAAAATTTCTATATATAGTTCTTGTATCTCTATTTGGCTCGATATTATTCAAATAAAGCTCAGGACATTTTTCTATTAAAATTTTATCCTTATTGTTGTATACAATAGATAAATATATAATAAAAATACTATGAAATTTTACATCTTCAAACAATTTATCTTTCTGATAATCTATTAATTCATTAAATTTCAAGTACTCATTCTCTTCTTTAAAATGAGCTTTATATAAATTAATAGTTTTTTCCCAAATATCATCTAAAATAAAATATTCTTCTTTTCTATTATATTTATTAATTAATTTATCTAAGCTCATATAATCTATTTTTTTTTTTATTTCATTTGGCACATTTATAGAAAAATCATTTTGAGATCTAAATATCATGTCATACAATTTCATAATTTCATATCCTTTCATTATAAAAAAAAATATTATATTTTGTCAAGCAACCCATTTGTTTAACAGATGTTATTTTTTTTTCATCCTTTATGTAATAATTATAAACAAAAATAAAACTTTATTAAAGGAGATTAAGAAAATGAATCAAGAAATACAATCTCGTATAAAATTTTACGATATTCATGATGCTTTAAAGGATGATATGGTAATTCTTAAAGATCTAGACTCTACCTATGTTAGTGATGGAATAGGGGATGAATATCAATACTGGTGTCATAGAAATCCAATTTTCATTTCAAGTCAGACAGGTAGTGGTAAAAATACATTTATTGAAAATAAAATAATACCATATTGTATAGAAAATGATCTTAAAATTTTGATTATTACCAACAGAATTACAGCCTGTAGACAAGAAAAATACAGAATAATAAAAATTACTAACTGTCCCGATATATTGAAAAAACATAAGCCTTACGGTTTGGATGATATCGAATATTTTAAAAATGTTCGAATAATGACGTATCAAAAACTTGAAAAATACATTAATTCTTTTAATGAAGCTAACATATTAAAAAACTATGATATAGTGGTTTTTGATGAATGCCATTTTTTTACAAATGACTTCTTATTCAATAATTTCACCTATAAAATACTAAATGAAGGAATTATACTATTCAAAAATTGTATCAGAATTTTTATGACTTCAACTCCTGATCAAGTTTTTCCATTAATTTTAAATGAAGAAAAAAAATTTGATGATAATCTAATATTTAGCCAATATTACTACAATCCTAAAGAATTTTTATACTATAGATTTAAAAGGAATTATGAATATATAAATATCAAATACTTTCATAAAAAAGAAGAAATTTTGCATTTGATTAATAATGATAATTCAAATATGAAATGGATGATATTTTTGAACAATAAAAATGCTGGACAAAAATTGATAGAAAAGCTACATTCACCTCATACTATTTTTATCTCGGCAGAATCAAAAAATTCAAATAGTACTGATGGTAAATTCTACAATGAAATAATAAATAAAGAATCTTTCAATTGTAAAATCTTAATTACTACAAGTGTCATGGATAATTCAGTAAACTTCAAGGACAATCTTTTAAAAAATATAGTTATTTTCACATATAGTAAAACCGAATTTTTACAGGTACTTGGTAGGAAAAGAATCTCAAATGGTGAAAAAATCAACTTGTATCTATATAGCGGTAATGCAATAGAAATTAATAGAAATTTACACATTATAAAAAAACAAATTGATGCTATAAATGAATTTGAAATTAACTCTATAAACTTTTTAAATAAGTATTTTTTTAATAGTGAAATCTATAAAGGACTTTTATATTTTGATCAATATTTAAAACCTATTATTAACCCAATATCTAGATCAGAATTATTAGATATTAACCTATTTTATGAAAAACTTTTAATACAATTTAATTCTGGAAATAAGGATATATTTATACTACAACAATTAGATTGGCTTGGTTTAAAAGCATCATATAATCCCAATCTAGATATATCTCATATAAATTCAGATAACACCAAAAACAAATTCGAAATCTTCCTAAATAGTTACTGCAATAGAACATTATCTGGTGAAGAACTCGACTATTTTGAGAAACAATTTAAAATTTTAGCTAACAATTGTTATGGTAAACAACTTGGTGATCGCCCAGATAGACCTAACTATAAGGCAACCAAAATGCGAGCAATTTTTTTTAAATATCATTTAAATTACGAAATAGAAATCAAAGACAAGGTATTTACATTGCACAAAAAAATTCAATAGACATTTTAACTTTGGCAAAATACTTTGAATTATTTATATATTATATACCTGGAGGAGGATATAGATCTATGGAGGAAAATCATGATGAAATTTTAACAGTAAAAGAAACTGCTGCTTTCTTAAAGATATGCCGCACCAAGGCTTACGAAATTTTTGGCAAGCAAGAATTCCCAAGCTTTAAAATCGGAAAATCTTTAAGGGTTCGGAAAAAAGATTTACTTAATTATCTACTTGCTCACATTAAAAATAATCCAAACAACTAAACACTGATAAATATTAAAATACCTGCAACCAAAATAGCAGGTATTTTTAAGGAGATGGTAAGATGTCAAGAAGAAAAGGTCCAAATGGTGAAGGTTCAATATTTAAAGATAAAAGTGGTAGATGGCGTGCATCAATTACAATAGGAAAAGATCCTTTAACCGGAAAACAGAAAAAGCAGTGGTTTTACGGAAAATCTGAAAAGGAAGTTCGAGATAAAAAAATAAAAATTTTATCACAACTTCAAAATGGAGATTATATTGAACCATCAAAATTAAACTTAGAACAATGGCTTCACATATGGCTTTGGAATTATAAAAAATTGAAATTACAAAGCACAACATTTGAAAGTTATGAATCAATAATACGGATTCATATTATTCCATATATCGGTAAAAAGCAATTAACAAAGTTAAAAGCAGATGACCTTCAAAGACTTTACAATAATAAGCTTGAATCTGGAAGAATAGATAAAAAAGGTGGTCTTTCTAATAGAACGGTTAAATATATTCATATAATCATAAGACAAGCTTTAGCACAAGCAATAAAAAATGGATTACTTGTTAAAAATGTGGCTGAAGCTACGACACCACCAAAATTAATCAGAAAAGAAATGAGGGTACTTTCCTTGGAAGAGCAAAAAAAATTTATTAATGCTATAGGTAATGAACGGTTAAGAGCACTATTTATGCTGGCACCAAGCTGCGGTGCTCGTGAAGGTGAAATATTAGCCTTAAAATGGGATGACATAGATTTTGAAAAAAATAAAATACGTATTGACGAAACTGTTAAAAGAGTTAAGACATTTAATAATTCAGGAAATAAAACAAAGATTATATTTAAAAAGCCTAAAACTTCTTCAAGTAATAGAATAATAGATGTACCAAAAGTAGCCATGCAAGAATTATATAACCATAAAAAAAGACAGCTTGAAGAAAAATTAAAAGCAGGAAATTTATATAACGACAATAATTTAGTATTCTGCACTGACCTTGGGAAACCAATAGATGTAAGCAACCTTATGAGAGTATATAAGCGGATATTAAAACGATCTGGAATTAATACTAAAGGTATAACCTTTCATACACTCAGGCACGTATATGGAAGCGGATTGAACGATTTAGATACAGATCCTAAGACTATTCAGACCCTTATGGGACACAGCTCAATTAAAACCACTATGGATATATATGTACATCCTTCTGAAGAAAAACATATAGAAGCAGCTAACAAAATGAATGCGCTATTAGATAAATTACTAAAATAGCAAACTAGATAAAATAAAAGATTGAGTATATACTTTATAAAAAGGCATCCTCAATCCTTTATTTTTTTGATAAATTAAACTCTAAAAATCCTAATAGGTGTATTTTTAGGTGTATTTGAGATATTCTCATACATCTAAAATTCCACAACCGTTGATTTAACTGGTGCTCCCAAGAGGAGTCGAACCTCCGACCTCTTGATTACGAATCAATTGCTCTACCAACTGAGCTATAGGAGCAAATAACATTATAATTATAATACAAAAAATGATTTTAATCAAAAAATTTTTAGATGACATTATTATTTCTTTAAATCCTAATAAATTATACCTTAAAAATATGTATAATATTTAAATTTATAAGAATATTACAATATATACGTATATAATTTATTAATAATAAACTATATACGTATTACTTAAGTTATTGTCTTATTTTAGCTCAGATCATCACTTTATCGACTTTGACTTTCTTTGACTATTATTGTACTATAATACTGTAATAAGAATTAATTAATACAAAAAATAAAATTCAGGAGGTAATTGATATGTTTGATATGGTTCCATTTAGAAAAGATAATTCTTTAAGAAAAGGAGTTGATTTCGACAATTTTGTTAACTCATTTTTCAACAATGATTTCTTTGCACCACTAAATATACATGGATTCGGTAATGGATTTAAAGTTGATCTTAAAGAAACTGATGATGCCTATTTAGTAGAAGCTGATCTTCCTGGAATAAAAAAAGAAGCTATAGATCTGGATTACACTAACAATTACTTGACAATATCAGCTAAAAGAAATGACTCTAAAGAAGAAAAAAATGAAAATTATGTAAGACGTGAAAGAAGTTATGGAGAATTCAAAAGAAGTTTCTATGTTGATAATGTAGATAAAGACACTATATCTGCATCCTTTGAAAATGGAGTTTTAAAAATTAATCTTCCAAAACTTAAAAAAGGTCCTAAAAAGAATACTAAAATTAATATAAATTAGAAAATCTACTAATGAGCTGCATATCACTGTATACTATTTTTCTACAGTGATATGCAGCTTTTAATTTTTAGAATTTATTCCTGATGAACTACATCAAGATTTCCGAATTTACTAAATTGTCCAAGCCAAGCTAATTTTATAGTTCCTGTCGGGCCATTTCTCTGTTTAGCAATAATACATTCAGCCACATTCCTGTCTTCCGTTTCCTTATCATAATACTCATCCCTATATAAAAACATTACAATATCGGCATCCTGTTCAATAGAACCTGACTCTCTAAGATCAGACAGCATAGGTCTGTGATCCGTTCTTGCTTCTGGAGCACGGGACAATTGTGAAAGTGCAATAATCGGACATTGCATTTCCTTTGCCAGTGCTTTAATCGACCTGGATATTTCAGATACTTCCTGCTGTCTATTTTCAGAACCCCTTCCACCACTCATCAACTGAAGATAATCTATAATTATAAGATCTATTCCATGTTCTATTTTCAACCTTCTGCATTTTGACCTCATTTCCATAATTGATATTGCTGCTGTATCATCTATAAATATATCAGCTGATGCGAGAGGACCCGATGCTCTTGCAATATTCTCCCAATCCTTGTCACTTAGATTTCCCGTCCTAAGATTCAACATATCAACATGTGCCTCAGAACATAATAATTTATAGGCCAATTGCTCTTTTGACATTTCAAGAGAAAAAACAGCTACCTTCTTTCCTTCCCTTAATGCCGCATATTCTGCTATGTTCAAAGCAAACGTTGTCTTGCCCATAGAAGGCCTTGCCGCTACAAGCACCATATCTCCCTTTTGAAATCCTGATGTTTTGGCATCCAACTCTCTGAAGCCAGATACTACACCTGTAGTTTTACCTTTGTTGTTAAATAGTTTTTCTATTTCTAAAAAGCCTCTTTCGAGTACTACATTCATAGGCTCAAAATCAGAAGTATCCCTGTCATTTGACAAATCAAAAATAGATTTTTCTGCAAAATCGATAATGCCAGGCACATCATCCTGACTTTTATAACTTTCCTCTATTATACCGGTACAGGATTTAATAAGATTTCTAAGTGTCGACTTGTCTTTTACAATCTTTATATAAGACTGCAAATTAGAAGTAGAAATAATCGACCCTCCAAGTTCACTTATATAAGTTATTCCTCCTGCATCTTCCAGCTTATTTTTAGACTTAAGGTTCTCAGTCAGGGTTATTATATCTACAGCAGTATCCTTCTGATATAAATCCAATATTGATTCAAATATAACTTTGTGTGCATCCTTATAAAAATCTATGGGCCTTAAAATCTCCACAACCTGTGCAATAGACGTTTTATCTATAAGCATTGAACCTATTACACTCTGTTCGGCTTCTATATTATGAGGCGTACTTCTAAAAGGTGCATCCATAAAAACATCTCTCCCCAGTTATACTAACTTAGCTATTTAAAAACTATTTTAATGAGTTCATTAATATTGTCTACCGCTTTGACCTTTATATCTGTAATATCCGATGGCACTTCCTTCAAGTTATCTTTTGGCAGGACTATTAATTTTATTCCCTTTCTTCTGGCACCATAAACTTTTTCAAATATTCCTCCTACAGGTTTTACCTTGCCTCTTAGAGATATTTCACCTGTAATAGCCATATCCTGCCTCAAAGGCTTGTTTAAAAGTGCACTTATAATACAAATCGTTATTGCTGCCCCAGCAGAAGGCCCATCTATCCTTCCTCCCCCTATAGCATTGACATGTATATCGTAATCACCTATATCCTTATCTGTTATTTCTCTTATTACTGATGCCGCATTGAATACAGAATCTTTTGCCATACTCCCTGCCGTATCATTAAATCTAACTACTCCCTTTCCCTTCTCCTTTGCTGGAAAAGTAACGGCTTCTATTTCTATAGTTGATCCTATATACCCGCTTACACCCAATCCATAAATATGTCCTACTTCATACTTCTTGTCTATATTTATACTGTCAAACGGCACAAGCCTTCCTATGGATATAATCTTATCCAAATCTTCCAAAGAGATCTTTATATTCATACCCACTTTAAAATCATTGTCTAAGTTGTGCTTATATAAAACATATCCATACGCATCAGACAATATATTAATGGCCTTTCTTCCTTCAATGGTATATCTGCTTATAAGTTCAGCTGCTCCAGGCTCCAGGCTTATATTAAGTTTGTGTGCTGCATTTTTTACAATAGTCTGTATATCTAAAGCAGTAAGCGGCTCAAAATAGACCTCCGTACATCTTGACCTTAATGCCGGATTTATTTCTCCCGGTTCCCTCGTAGTAGCTCCTATTAGTACAAAATCCGCCGGAGCTCCTTTTTCAAATAGGTACTTTATGTACTTAGGTGTATTTTCATCATCTGGATCATAATAAGAGGAAGAAAATTCAACTCTTTTATCTTCAAGAACTTTTAAAAGCTTATTTTGAAGCATGTCATCAAGTTCTCCTATCTCATCAATGAATAAAATACCACCATGGGCTTCAGTTACAAGGCCAAGCTTAGGCTCGGGTATACCGGTTTCTGCCAGATCTCTTTTTGTACCCTGATATATAGGGTCATGCACAGAACCTAAAAGAGGATTGGTAATTTCTCTCGGGTCCCATCTCAAAGTAGTACCATCAACTTCAACAAACTTAGCATCTCTATTAAATGGAGTATATTTCAACTTTTTAGCTTCATGAAGTGCAATCCTTGCAGCAGTTGTCTTTCCTACTCCTGGAGGTCCATATAGTATTATATGCTGTGGATACGGCGAAGCTATTTTTGACAATATAGATTGAACCGCTCTTTTTTGTCCAACAATCTCATTAAAAGATTCAGGTCTTAAAAGCTCCTGTATAGTTTTATTCAATGTTTTTGCATCAAGCACTTCAAGCTGGGCATATCTTTTCAATGTTTTTGCATTTTCAGGGCCCTTTTGTTTTTTTATTATATTGAGTCTAACCTCGTCCATATACTGTTCCTGTCTTTCAACAAGATTTTTTTCTACTTGTTGCTCGATTCTATTTTTTACGTATCTCCTTGTAAGAAGATCTGCCAAAAATTTATTGGTATTTTCAACAGCAATATCTATACTGGATGCATCAGGTATTTCTGAAATTCCTTTTCCATTACTTGCTATTTTATTTATTGCATATAGTTTTTTGTATATATTATTACTTTTTATATAATTTTGAAGTTTATATAAACCGATCCTAGATTTTATAGTTCTTTCGTTAATTACCTGGCTCATTATATCATACAGCATATTGACTTGACTTTCCAAGGGTATATCATTCCCCTCTATCTCTTTATTTAATCCATCAATAGATTGCAATTTCACCAATTTCCTCCTTATTTACCTTCAATCACTACATTTATCTTAGCAGATATTTCAGGGTATAATTTTACTTCAACATTATAAATTCCAACTTTTTTTATATTATCCATAACTATTTTTTTCTTGTCAATTTCTATCCCAAACTCTTCATTTAACTTATCGGCTATATCTTTACCAGTTATGGCTCCAAATAATTTACCATTCTCTCCAGATTTTACTTGAAGCTTTATTTCCTTTCCCTTTAATCTGTGAGCTAATTTCTGTGCATCTTCCGTTTCTTCAAGTTTCTGTTTCCTCTCTGCTTCTTTTTGATTATTTAAAACATGAAGATTTTTTTGATTCGCTTCTATTGCATATCCCCTTGGAAATAAGAAATTCCTCACATATCCATCAGAGGCATTCACTACATCTCCTTTTTTACCTAAAGATTTTACATCTTTTATCAGTATAACTTTCATTATTTTTTTACCTCCCTAGTATAATTATCAATAGCATTCTTCAATATTTTTAAAGCCTCCTCCGTATTGGAAGATTTTAATCTTGCTCCAGCCATTGTTATATGTCCTCCCCCTCCTAAAGACTCAAGTATAAGCTGAACATTAACATCACCAAGAGATCTTCCACTTATGAATACCTCATCTCTTATTTTAACAAGAACAAAGGATGCTTGAATACCTGTAATATTTAGTAATTCATCCGCAGCTTGTGCTGCTAGTACAGTATCTTCTATTTTTATTGGACATATAGCTACAGCAATATTATTATAAATTTGAGCTGAACGTATAATTTCAGCTCTACTTAGATAAGTTTCCAGATCATAAGAAAAAAATTTTTTTATATCAATAGTATCAGCTCCTGCTTCTCTTAAAAATGAAGCAGCCTCAAAAGTTCTCACTCCAGTTTTAAAATAGAAGTTTTTTGTATCAACACAAATACCTGCTAAAAGAGCTTCTGCTTCTATAACTTTCAATTTAGGACTGCTTACCATATATGGAAGCATCTCTGTAATCATTTCAGAAGTAGATGATGCATATGGTTCAATATAGCTGATTATATTCTTTTCAATAAAATCTGGTGCTTTTCTATGATGATCTATAATAACTATTCTATCAAACTTTTCAACCAATTTCATGTCTTGAACATAACTTTTGCTGTGAACATCCACTATTATTAGAAGGCTTCTTTTACTTGTTTTTTCATAACAGCTTTTACTATGTACAAATGCGTTTTTATAATCCATATCATCTTTTATTTTATTAAATATAGGTTTTATACTCAAATTTACATCATCCAATATAATGTAACACTCTCTATTTAAAGTACTTACTATATTATAAATTCCAACTGCAGCTCCCAGACAATCAATATCCGGTTTTCTATGTCCCATTACAAACACATTGCTGCTGTCATTTATTATTCCTACAAGAGCATGTGCTATAACTCTTGCCTTTACTTTTGTTCTCTTTCCTACTTCCTTAGTTTTACCACCATAGAACAGGAGCTTATCTTCAATTTTAACAACAGCTTGATCTCCTCCTCTACTTAGAGCCAACTCTTTTGCCGATACAGAATAATTTTCACTTTCAGAAGGTGTTTCTCCTTTGCATCCCACACCAATACTGAGAGTAATGGGTATCTTGTTTCCCTTATTTATTTTTCTCATAGCATCTAGTATTTTGAATTTATTTTCCATTTGCTGCTTTATATGTTTGTTTTGAACTGAAAGTATATATTTATTCGGCTCATATTTTCTAATCATAGCTTGAAGCTGCTGGGCATAAGTATTTATAGTTCTTTCTATTTCTGCTATTACAAGAGGTTTCTTATCCTCCTCAACAGTTTTAAGCACATCATCAAAATTATCAACTTCGATTAACATTACATTACACTTTTCTTCTTCCATGGAATTCATGACATTAACTAATTCTGTAGTGTCATAAAAATATAACAATATGATGTTATCTTTATGTCCTTCTGAAGTATTTACTACATGTGTATATATATCATAATATCTATTAATTATTTTTTCATTTCTAAATACATCCTGGTTTAGGCTGAATTTTTCTATAATATTATTTATATTTATTCCCAGTATATCTCTACCTTCCAGCACCTCTGAAAATTTTTGATTATACCAAAGTACTTCCCCATCTGTTTTTATTATAATTAATGGGAATGGTAATTTCACAAGAATATTTCTTGTAGCTATATCCAACTTGGAAGAAAAATCTTCAATAAATGTTCTCCATTCATTTTTTTTCTTCTCGGTATTTTTTATATTATAAACTACAAGAAACATATACAGGCTTGAAGCCACTATACCAATAAATATATGCTTATACATTATGATAATCACTACAAGTACTGCAATTATTATCATATACATTCTATTATTCCTAATAAAATGATTATCACCGCTTTCCATAAAGGTAAGCCTCCTGTTATTATTTTTTCTGAACTCTATAAGGATCTAACTTTCTAAAATCCATTATCATATCTATAAATCCCAAAACTATATAAATAAAATAAGCTCCAATAAGCAATGTTATTATTAGAATTATAATAACAACCTTATTTGACATGTTGGTTTTATGTGCAAAATAATATGCACTTAAAGCAAGCCCATCTATCATAAATATAAATTGTAGAAATATTGCTGAGGAATTTATAAAATAATGTGCTATTTCCATATTATTTCTATCAAGTATCAAGCCTATAACAAGCATGCTTGCTGCTGCTGTTCCTATTCTTGTACTCATGTATATATTTTTAAATGGTTTTATATGTATGGTATCAAAATTTAATTTTCTAAGTACACTGGTTCCTATTAAATAATCTAGATAAGCTGTAAAAACAGAATTTATCAGTATAAATGCTGGAATGATTCTCATTATATATTCAGGGGTAATTGAAGACACAATACTTTCCATATAACTGAGCTGATCTGTAGATATTCCCATTTTAGCATATATTTCTTTATTCATTGCCATAGATTCTTTTAAAGGATTTATAATTAATTTTGTTATACTGTCACTTATAAAGCTGTATATTCCATGGTTGCTCATGATTAATATATAAACTGACAGAAAAATAATCATTCCCACAAAAATGGCTGCGGATGTCAATAAAATTGTGATGGTAAAATTTTTTTTACTCTTAATACAATATCCAAATGTAATACCTGCCAGGCCTACAAGGAATATAGTGGATATTGCCGATATTGGATTATATAACATAGATACAAGGATTGCACTAACTACCATAGAAACTAAAGTAACTTTGTAATTTTGTCTTATATATAATACTGATATTGGTATGGGAAGAATAAAATTCGTAAAAATTGAAAATACAGGTATATATATACATATAAGCATCAGTACTATTATAAAAGCGGTAATCAATCCTGCTTCTGCTATGGCTTTTACATTATAATTTTTATTTTGCATATCTACCTCCGCTATCTTTCTTTGATATGATTATATAATTTAGTAAGGTCTTTTCCATTTTTTTCTATATCATCCTCTTCAATTATACCAGTCTTTAATTTCTTTTTCATTGTTTCATCTACTGCAGTATGTGAATATCCCAGTCTATCTGAAAGTAAATACAATAATATTATTGCCCCGGAAATGCAGTCAAGTATAGTTTGATTCATTACATTACTGCCTTTTGTAAGTAGTTTAAAAAAATCTCCTATAGTACATAGAAGATCTGCCTTTAATTCTTCTATTATCTTTACATTATACATTATATTGAAATCTTCCCTCTTCATATTGATCATCCCCTTTTTTCTCTTATTATCCATTTTAATAATTTTTACAGCTTTATGCAACAAAACTACATCTATTTATAATATTTGTATAGTTAATTATACCCATTTTTTAGTCTTTATTACAAAAATAAAGATCATTAGCATACATGTAAGCTAATGATCCATTACAATACACATTGTTATTCTGTTGTAAATGGCAATAATGCTATATTTCTTGCTCTTTTTATAGCTTCAGTAAGTTCTCTCTGATGTTTAGCACAATTACCTGAAATTCTTCTTGGAAGAATCTTTCCTCTTTCAGTTACATACTTTCTCAGCTTATTTATATCTTTATAATCTATAGATTCAGATTTATCCATACAAAATGCACAAACTTTTCTTTTTGCTCTTCTCATTTTTCCTGAATTTCTTCTTCCACCATTTTCTCTACCATTAGGCATACCTTTCCCTCCTTACCACAAATGTTAAAATGGTATATCTCCATCATCCACTGGAGTTATATCATCTCCATAATCAGCTTCATTGAAACTTTTATTGAATCCTTGAGTATTCCCAAAATTATCAGATTGAGAAGGTTTCATACTATCAGAAACACCTTGGGATTTATCTCCCCATTCCAAAAATTGCACCTCATCTGCAATTACTTCAGTAGTATATCTTCTCGTGCCGTCTTTAGCCTCATAACTTCCAGTCTGAATTCTGCCACCAATACCTATGAGTTTACCTTTACTCATATAATTTGCGGTAGATTCAGCTTGCTTTCCCCATACAACAATAGGTATAAAATCAGCTTCTCTCTGTCCATCCTTAGCTTTAGAAAATCTTCTGTCAACGGCCAATGTAAAGGTGGTAACCGCCGTACCGTTTCCTGGTGTAAATCTTAACTCGGGGTCTTTAGTCAATCTCCCAATTAAAACAACTCTGTTCAATCAAAACACCACCTATTTTTTATCATCATTTACTATTATATGTCTTATAACACTGTCTGTAATTCTAAATACTCTGTCTAATTCTTTTGGCAATTCAGGTTCAGCACTGAAATTTATCAAGGTATAATATCCTTCATTGACCTTATTTATTTCATAAGCAAGTTTTCTCTTGCCCCAAATATCAACGTTATCTATTACTCCTCCACCATTTTCTATTACACCCTTAAACTTTTCAACATTAGATTTAAATGCTTCTTCGTCTAATGATGGCTGTAATATAAATATAGTTTCATATTTTCTCATTAGATTTTCACCTCCTCCCCCTGGACTAACGGCTGTGATTTGTATTATTTCCACAGCAGGGATTACAAGACTTTATTTTATCACAAATTTATAATTTAATCAATAATATTTTAATCTTTTTCTGGAATATTTTGCTTTACAATTTTTTTTACACTTTTTTCAAATTTATTTCTGGGAAGCATTACTATTCTGCCACAACCCAGGCACTTTATCTTTATATCTGCTCCCAGTCTTATAATCTCCCAACTATTACTTCCACAAGGATGCCCCTTTTTCATTTCAACTGTGTCGCCGATATAAAAATTTTTTTTCAATTGTCAGTCCCCCTTTACAATTTTAATTTCCTTATATGGTATTTTTATATTATCTTTTTTAAGAGCTTTCATAACTTGTTCTCTTAACTTTATTTCCATATCCAGCTGTTTCATTGGTTTAGTTTTTCCTATAATTCTTATTGTAATAACACCGTCTTTAATATCAGTTATTCCCAAAACATTTGGGCCTTCCGTAATAAATTCATTATTTTGTGCAAATTCTTTACACAAATCAGAAATCTTAGATATTACCATATTTGAATCCTCATCATAGGAAATATCTACCTCAACTGTCATTCTTACATTTCCTCTTGAATGATTTGTAACTTTAGATATAAGCCCATTAGGTATTATATGTAAATCTCCATTAAAATCTCTTATCTTGGTAATTCTTAACTCAAAACTCTCAACGATTCCACTTCTATCATCAATACTTATATAATCACCTACAGAGAACTGGTCCTCAAATAATATAAAAAATCCATTTATTACATCCTTAACTAAACTTTGTGCACCAAATCCTAATGCAACACCACCGATTCCAGCAAAAGTAAGGCCTGTTGCCCCTATTTTGGGTGATATAACTGCAACTATACTAAATATGCCAAAAAAATATACAGAATATTTCAATATACTTTTTAAAATAGCACCTATCGTTTTTGCTTTTCTATCGTCTAAAGAAATTCTAAAATTTTTCTGTTTTTTTACATATCTATTTATAATTACATTTCCAACTTTTATGACAATATACATCAAGAATACTATAACAGCCACTGTAATTATATTATAAATAAAATTATACACTTTTTCTTCAGATATTGAAAAAGTTCCTATTTTTATTCCACCTTCAAAGGTAGTTATATTAAAAATAGATAGTAACTCATCCTTCATTAATTTCTCCCGCCCCTTAAATATGGATTAATTTATAACCATCTTCTTCTCTCAAATATATATTTTTAAATAAAAATTCACTATTATAGATTAACAATTTGATCTTATCCATTTCTTCTAAATTCAATCTTATACTTATTCCGCAACTTTGAGTTATAACAACAGGTGTTGGTACAACGTCTATTTTTATTTTCCTTTTTCTTAAAAATTCTTCACCACTTATAGCATCATTAGTATTCTTAAATGTTATTATATAATATCTGCTCATAATCATATCACAGTTAAAAACTGAATCCTCCTCTTGAAATTGCCATATATTGTATACATATAATATAACTTGATATATAATATATCATATACGAATATTTTGATTTACAGTTTAATTTAAATTTTAAAATTCTATAGGTAGACAAACAATAATATGTATTATATACTCTATCATAACATAATAATGTACTTAAGCTAAAAATAAATTTTATAAAGAACGGAGTTGTCATATACTAAATGGATAAAATAATAGCTAAATTAGATAAGATATTATTATTTTTTATTATATATACTGCAGTATTCATTATTTTTTTTGGAACCCTTAATTATACACTTCCATTTGTGTTAGCAATAATATGCGCTTTCATATTGAAAAAACCTACAATTTATATTTCAAATAAATTTAAAATTAATTCTTCAATATCATCTTTGATTACTACAATAATATTTTTTACTTTAATAACACTTGTTATTTTACTTGCAATAATAAATATATCACATGAATTAATACAATTTGGTAAAAATACTCAAATATATGTAACAAACAATTCAGATAATATTATAAATTCATTTTATAAACTACAAAAATATTATAATAACCTTGATCCATATATAATAAGTACAATAGATAAAAATATTTCCGGTATTTTAAATAATATATCAAATATAACTGTATCTATTTCTAGAAAGCTGGTATCTTATATAATAAATTTTGCAGCTATAATACCATACGCAATCATGGTAATATTATTTACACTACTTTCTACATATTTTTTTACGAAGGATTTTGTTGAAGTAAAAAGTAAATTGTTTAGTTTTCTTCCAATTAGTAAAACAAATAAATTGATATCTATATATACAGAATCTAAAAAAATGCTTGGAAATTATCTTTTATCATATCTTATAATAATTTCTGTTACATTTATAGAAACACTTATAGTATTTCTGATATTCAAAGTAAAATATTCTTTGGTATTAAGTTTAATATGCGCAATAGCAGATATATTGCCAATACTGGGCATAGGTACCATATACATACCATTGGCACTAATCTATTCAATAATATTTAAAAATTATGTTACTGCTTTAGGTCTTATAATATCATATATTATAGTTTCAGTAGTACGCCAGATAATTGAGCCAAAGATCGTATCTTCTTCACTTGGAATACATCCTGTAGCCGTACTTGCATCTCTTTTTATCGGTCTAAAAATAAATGGGATTATAGGAATGATATTTTGTATATTTCTAGTTGTATTTTATAATATTTTCAAGAAAGTAGACTTACTGTAATATTAATTTTACATTTGAGACGTATAATAAAACCTCCTATGGTTATAATTTGTAACATAGGAGGTTTTCAGATGCTTAAGAAAATAATTATAGATTCAAGTTCAAGAAATTCAATATTTACTTTAAGAGACAATTTGAGCAATATAATATATCCAATTATAAAATCAGGTAAAACCATTATAATACTATGTATTGGAACGGATAGATCTACAGGTGATAGTTTGGGACCTTTAGTAGGTGATAAATTAAAATTTCTAGTGAGAGATAAAATACATGTGTATGGTAACCTTGAATCACCAGTACATGCAAAAAATCTTAACGAAACTATTAAGGAAATAAATCTAAAACATAAAAATAATTATATAATAGCAATAGATGCTTGTTTAGGAAGTCTCCAAAACGTTGGTAAAATAATCATAGAAAACAAACCTCTCCATCCAGGTTCAGCAGTAAATAAATCCCTTCCAACTGTAGGAGATTTAAGCATAACTGGAATAGTAAATATATCCGGCACTATGGAATTCATGGTTTTACAAAACACACGTTTGTTCGTAGTTATGCAACTTGCAGAAGTAATATCCAGAGGTGTATATCATTCAATATTGAAAACTGTAGGCGGCAGATCACTTGAAAATTCAAAAAATAAAATAATGGAAAATATTTAATTAACTTATTTCACTATTGTAAGTTCTGTTGTTAAGAATATATTCTATATCATCTATTTTTTTGCTGCCATAATCTATTATTATCGTTTCTCCTATTTTTATATTTATATTTAGATTATTTAATTCACCATCTTTTAAATTGCAGATAATTGCATCAAATGTATCTTCTTCTTTAGATATTATATTATATCCTCGTTCTTTTAATTCATTTTTTAATTTACAAAGTTCCTCTGAAACATAAATCTTCATAAAAACAACCTCCTTAAGGATAATTGTTCCCATCTGGAGGTTGTTTAATGTATAATATATTACATCTTTTTATTAATACATTCCTGTAAAACTTGATTTTCTTCTTCTGACAATTCGTACCTTGACATTCCTTTGTCTATAGGCTTTGCATATGTTGTACTTTCATTTCTTCCATATATTCCTGTAATTATAATTCCATTATTATTCCCATCTAAGAGTGCTATAGAAAAACTCAAATCACTACCTACATCTTCAAAAGCCCTGTATCTTACAATAGCAAATTTCTGGATACATTTTTTTGACTCCAGGATTAATTCATCGAATTTTTGTTTCATAAAATCAGTTTCCTTTTTAGCATCATCTATATTATCAAGATAACCCATTATAAGCTGTTCTAAATTTTTATTATCTACTCCTCTCATAAGCTTCCTATATTTCTTCTCTACTCTATTCAGGGATTTAAATGCTGTAATAATCATTATAAATAATATTATAATTAATACAAAAAGTGCAGCTAAAATGTATAATTGAAATCCTTCTACAATTTTTAAAACATCCTGCATATATTTTTCTCCTTCCGTCAAGATGTTTCACGTGAAACATCTAATGTATAAATCATAGTAAATTCATATCTTTAAAATATCTATTATTCTCTGTAAATCCTCTTGGGAATAATACTCTATTTCTATTTTACCTTTGTTTTTTTTATTATTTAATATAACTTTAGTTCCAAATAAATATTCTAATTTTTCCTGTATATCTTTATAATATAAATTATATTTTTCTACATTTTCGTTATTATGTTTATTATCCAAATTAATATTCTTTATATATTTCTCAGTTTGACGAACACTTAAGCCCTTTTTTATTATATTACCGGCTAATTCATACTGCAAATTACTATCTTCTAAAGATAAAATAGCTCTACCATGACCTTCTGTTATAAATCCATCAATTATATATTGTTGAACTCTATTATCCAGGTTCAACAGTCTCATACAATTTGTTATGGCAGTTCGCGACTTTCCTATTCTATTAGCCAATTCATCCTGCTTTAGTCCTAAATCCTCAATTAGCTTTTTATATGCAATTGCTTCCTCTATAGGATTCAAGTCCTGTCTTTGTATATTTTCAATAAGAGAAATTTCAAGAATATCACTGTCAGATAAATCCATTATAATGGCAGGAACTTCCTCAATATTTGCAAGTTTAGCAGCTCTCCATCTCCGCTCACCAGCAACTATAATATACTTTTCTCCATATTCTTTTAATATAAGAGGTTGTATTATCCCATGTTCTATTATTGATTGTGACAGTTGAGCAATTTTGTTTTCATCAAACTTTTTTCTGGGTTGATCCTCATTTGGAATTATGGAAGTAATCCTTACTTTTTTTATATTTTCTAAAGAATTATCTGATATATTCTCTGGTATCAATGCTCCAAGTCCTCTACCTAATCCAGATTTCTTTTTCAACAAACTCATCCTTCCTGTCTCTTTAAAAATTCATCTGCTAACTTTTCATATGCTTTAGCACCTCTGCATTTATCATCATAAAGGGATATTGGAAGCCCAAAACTAGGCGCTTCTGCCAATCTTATATTCCTTGGTATAGTAGTATTATAAACTTTATCCTTAAAATATTTTTTTACCTCAGCTAATACTTCATTGGACAATTTTGTTCTACCATCATACATACTCATGACTACTCCTTCAACCTTCAACTCTGGATTTAAAGACCTTTTTACAAGCTGCAGCGTATTTACTAGTTGTCCAACACCTTCCAATGCATAAAATTCACACTGAATCGGAATCAGGACTGTATCTGATGATGCAAGAGCATTAATTGTCAATATTCCTAAAGATGGAGGACAATCTATGAAAACAAAATCAAATTTTTTATTCATAGATTTAATTTTATGTTTTAATATATTTTCTCTATTTTCCATATTAATCAATTCAACTTCTGCACCAGCTAATTCCATATTCGATGGAATTATATAGAAATTATCAATCAATTCATATTTTTTCATAACTGTTTCTATTTGTATATTTGAACACAGTATGTCATAAATAGATTCATCAATAATATTCTTATCGAATCCAAGACCGCTGGTAGTATTGCCTTGAGGATCAATATCAATATTTAATATATCAAATCCCTTAATAGCTAAATATGTAGATAAATTAATACTTGTAGTTGTCTTTCCAACCCCACCTTTTTGATTAAATATAGAAATCACTCTCACATAATTCACCATCCTTATTAGAAGTACTTATTCTTAATTATATATTTTTATTAGACATAATTAAAGAGTTTTTGATAAAACAACTTTATTATGTTTGCAATAATGTTTCACATGAAACATTATTGCAAAAAAATTATGGATGTTCACATAAAAATTGTTAAACATCCATTCTATAAATAATATTATTTTTTAGGAATTGTTATAGTTATTTGTATTTCATTGTCCAGTTCCTTAGATGCATATTTAGCCTTTAAGCCATATTTGTCAAATACTTGTCTAACAGTATTTACATATACCCTTGGTGAAAATATTCCCTTTATTTTCTTTCTCTTCTTTTTCAATTGTCCTTCCGTTAATTTTTCAAGTTCCCTTTCAACTAATTCCTCAGTCTTCTTCACATTTAGTGACTTCTGCAATATAATTTTGAGCACATTCTTTTGAATTTCAACAGTTGGAAGCTTTAATAAGGCTCTAGCATGTCTTTCGGTTAAATTATTTTCTAATAATATATACCTTATTTCCTCATCCAATTTAAGAAGTCTAATCTTATTTGCAATAGTAGACTGTTTTTTTCCTATAACTTCAGCCAATTTCTCTTGAGTATAGGAATGATTTTTTATCAAATTATAGTATGCTTCTGCTTCTTCTAAAAAATTGAGATTCTCTCTTTGAAGATTTTCAAGTAAAGCTATAGCCGCTGATTCATCATCACTTATATCAACTACTATAACAGGTACTTCTTTAATACCTGCTTTTTTTGCTGCTCTAAGTCTTCTCTCACCAGCTACCAATTCATATTTATCATTACTTATTTTTCTAACTGAAAGCGGTTGAACTATACCATAGGATTTTATAGATTGAGCTAATTCATATAGACTTTCTTCATCAAAATATTTACGTGGTTGATATACATTAGGTAAAATTAAATCAACAGATATATAATTAATATTTTTTTGCATGCTTAACCATCCCTCTTACACTTCCTATTGTTAACATTTCTCTTTTTTTTATTAAAATCCTTCTAATTTTTATAGTTTTCGTACGACAAATTAATACTTTTATTTTAACGGCTTTTTTGAAATAACTCCTGATCTTCTCGGATATTTAACGGATGTAGTTTTTACTTTCTTTATTATTACTAAATTATGCCTTAATTCACTATCCTCTATTTTAATAATATCTTCTAATTTACCACCTAATAAGGCAATAGAATTTTCACTTTCCTTAATTTCATCCTGTACAGAAGGTCCTTTCAGTGCCACAAAATAACCATTTACTTTTATATAAGGAATACATAATTCACTTAGAATTGCCAAATTTCCTACAGCCCGTGAAACTGCTGCATCAAAACATTCTCTATATTCATTTTTTCTTGCCATATCTTCAGCTCTTCCATGAACTGCATAAACTTTATGTAGATTCAATTCACACAGAACCTGATTTAAAAAATTTATTCTTTTATTTAGAGAATCAAGTAAAACAAAATTTGCCTCCGGCCTAATTATACTCATTGGTATTCCGGGAAAACCAGCTCCGGTACCAACATCAATGAAATTCAATGCACTTTTTAAAGGGTCGAACTTAAAAACATTTATACAATCTATAAAATGTTTTTTTATTATTTCACTATCTTCGCTTATAGTTGTTAAATTTATTTTTTTATTCCACATCTGCAGTAAATTTTTATATTTAATAAACTTATTATACTTTTGCAGATTAAAATCAACACCAACATCCAAGCATGCCTTTTCCATAACATTAAAATAATCCATAATATACTTTTCTCCAATATTAATTGTTTTTTCTCCTCATCTTTTCCAGATAAATCATCAAGACAGAAATATCAGCTGGTGAAACTCCTGAAATTCTAGAAGCTTGACCTATACTTACAGGCCTTATTTTTTTCAATTTCTGTATAGCCTCAATTCTAAGACCTTTTACTTTATCGTAATCTATATTCTGAGAAATAGTCTTATTTTCAAATTTTTTAAATTGAGCTATCTGTTCCATCTGCTTTGTAATATACCCTTCATACTTTGAAATTATATTTACTTCTTCCTGAACATCTATATTCAGGTTTTCTCTATCTTCATCCAAATATTTTAATTTAAAGTAATCAAGTTCTGGTCTTTTTATAAGATCATATAGACTCTCAGGCTTTTTCAGCTCAGATGAACCTAATGATTCAAGAAATTCAATTACAAACTTTTTAGGTGTAATACTTACATTTTTAATTCTATCTATTTCTCTATATATAGCTTTTTTTCTCTCTAAAAATTTTTTATATCTCAACTCAGTTACAAGCCCAATATCATATCCAAGCTGTGTCAGCCTCAAATCAGCATTATCCTGCCTAAGTATTAGCCTGTATTCAGCTCTTGATGTCATCATCCTATAAGGCTCCTCTGTACCTTTAGTAACTAAATCATCTATCAAAACTCCTATATATCCATCAGATCTCTTCAGAATAAAAGGATTTTCCACTTTTGCCTTTAGAGCAGCATTGATTCCTGCTATTAATCCTTGGGAAGCAGCTTCCTCATAACCTGAGCTTCCATTTAACTGACCTGCTCCAAATAAACCTTCAATATTTTTAAATTCCAATGAAAGTTTTAACTGTAGAGGATTTATACAGTCATATTCAATAGCATATCCGGTCCTTAAGAATTCCACATTTTCTAACCCTGTTATTGTCCTATACATGTCAATTTGTACATCTTCAGGCATTGATGTAGATGCCCCGTCGACATATAATTCATTCGTATTCTCTCCCTCAGGTTCTATAAATATTTGATGTTTTTCTTTATCAGGAAATCTAACAATTTTATCTTCAATAGATGGACAATATCTTGGACCTACAGATTTAATAGAACCATTATAAAGTGGAGATCTGTTTATATTTTCACGTATAACTTTTAATGTATCATGAGTAGTATAAGTAAGATAACAGGATATCTGTTCCCTGTCTATTGAATCACTCATAAATGAAAATGGGACTATATTTCTATCTCCTTTTTGCTCCACCATTTTAGAAAAATCTACACTTTCTTTATTTACTCTTGCAGGTGTACCAGTCTTAAAACGCCTTAATTCTATACCCAAATCTATTAAGCTTTGTGACAGATCCTTTGCTGGCATAAATCCATTTGGACCAGAACTATAACTTACATCTCCAATAATCACTTTACCTTTCAAATAAGTTCCTGTAGCCAAAACAACAGCTTTAGTTTCAAAATAAGCACCATTTTTTGTAAGCACTCCACATACTCTATTATTATCATCTGTCCTTATACTAATAACCTCTAATTGTCTTAAATACAGATTTTCTTGCTTTTCAAGTACAAATTTCATTCTTTCTGAATAACGTTTCTTATCAGCTTGGGCTCTCAAAGAATGTACTGCCGGTCCTTTGGAAATATTCAACATTCTGGATTGTATAAATGTATTATCAATATTTACTCCCATTTCACCACCCAATGCATCTATTTCCCTAACAAGGTGTCCCTTCGCAGTACCTCCTACATTTGGATTACAAGGCATAAATCCCACGCTGTCCAAATTCATAGTACAAACCAAAGTTTTACATCCTATTCTAGCTGCAGCAAGGCCTGCCTCACATCCAGCATGACCTGCACCTACTACTATAACATCATATTTCCCTGAAAAGTATTCCATGCAATATACCTACTTTCCTAAACAAAATTTTGAAAATATTTTATTAATTATATCCTCCTGAAGAGTATCACCAGTTATCTCTCCAAGACTTGACCATGCATTTCTAAGATCAATAGAAGCAAGATCAATTGCCTTGGTGTTTTTTAAAGTATCAAGCGCTTGAATACAATTATTTTTAGCCTTAATTAAAGCTTCTTTATGCCTTGAATTTGTTACAACAAAACTATCAAACTTTACTTGGCCATTAAAGAATAATTTTTTTATAAAAGTTCTTATACTATCTAAACCTTCACCAGTTTTCAAAGACGTCTTTACTATAAAATTTGAATTCAGGCCTTGAATATATTGTAAATCTATTTTATTGCCCAAATCGCTTTTATTTAACATTATAATATATTTTTTACTTTTTATATACTCTATTATTTCCCTATCTTCATCATCTAGCGGTTTGCTGGAATCTAACATCAGTATAACCAAATCCGCTTCATTTATCTTCTCTTTAGACTTTTTGACACCTATTTTTTCAACTATATTTTCAGTTTTTCTGATACCTGCTGTATCAATTATTTTAATTGGAATACCCTCTATATTTATATGTTCTTCTATAACATCCCTTGTAGTACCAGGAATGTCTGTTACTATTGCTCTATTTTCCATTGTAAGAGCATTCAAAAGAGATGATTTTCCTACATTTGGTTTTCCAACTATTACAGTACTCAGACCATCTCTAATTATTTTTCCTTCATCTGCACCTTTTAGAATGTTATTCAACTCACATATAACAACCTTCAATTGTGAATCAACTTCATTAGAAGTTACTTCCTCCAAATCTTCCTCCGGATAATCAATTGTAACTTCAATACTCGCAATTAAATTAAGTAGCTTTTCCTTTAATGGATCTATTTTCTTTGAAATACTTCCAAATGATTGATTAAGTGCAGATTTCATTGATATTTCAGTTTTAGCTCTTATTATGTCTATAACAGCCTCTGCCTGACTTAAATCAATTCTTCCATTTAAAAATGCCCTTTTTGTGAATTCTCCCGGTTCCGCAAGCCTTGCTCCATTTTTGATAACTTCATCCAATATTTTAGTTGTACTTACAATACCTCCATGACAATTTATTTCGACAGTATCTTCAGTTGTATAACTTCTCGGAGCTTTCATAAATGTTACTATTACTTCATCCAATAATTCCTCTGTATTTTTTTCAAATATAAATCCATATCTCATGGAATAAGGTTTTATATCTAGTAACTTTCTATTATTTTTACTCTTGAATATATCATTTACTATCGCAAGAGCTCTACTTCCAGAAACTCTTATAATGGATATACCACCTTCTCCAGGAGACGTGGAAATTGCCGCTATAGTATCAAACTCCCTCATTAACTTCACTCCTTTAAAACTAGAATCTAAACAAAAAGAAA